>CALZIH010000100.1 GCA_945787305.1 uncultured Desulfobulbaceae bacterium
GTTTGCACAGTAGGGGAATACAATAAGTATATGTTTTCCGCCCTTGGTGGCGAAGCTTTTTACAGCATCGACAATAGTATGCGGTGAATACCTGCTGTGATACAGTGTGTTCATAATCCGCTGCTGAACCGATGAAGTGAAACGCGTGTTTTCCAGATGCCGGTTGGTCATCAGCTAACGGCGTATGCATTCTCCTGTGCGGCTTGAAACCATCCCCGCCGACTTACCGGCTACCTGGAAACAGCTGATCTCACTGCCCAATAAAAAGATGGAGGAGTTTCTCGCCGGGATCTCATCCCGTCCTCAATTATTTCCTCGCTGTTCTCATACTTTTATCCATGGCATTTGATTTTCTTGTGAATATACAATGATATAACTGTTCTAAATACGGACCGGTTGAGCGCATAACATACAGTGGGCACTTACTGTTTTCCATGGCCAATTGAGATTAGCGCATAGTTCATGTTTTATTTGACAGTGGGGGTTGAGAAAGGTCTTGTCAAGTCTGGCGATTGGTAATATCTTGCCGTGACGTTTAGTGAGAATTATCGGTACTAATATAGGCAATGGCCCAGCATACGAATTGATTGCTCTCTACCCTGAATACGTGAAGAAAAACAAGTCTTTTGCTTTTATATAGTCGATATTATAATATAAAAAACGATTTGTGAGAGATTTGATAATTTTACCTGTTCGGGCGCCCGGCAGCGGTTCATCTGCTTCGAAGTCTGCGCTATCTATCATCAACCTACGATATCACTACAGGATAATCGTGTGGTTTCTTTCGCGCATTTGAATCACTGCCGTACGCTCACGGGTTCAGGTGTACGTACGTATAAGACGTAAAGAAAAATCTTCAAGTCTGTGCCATCCGCTACATTCAGGAGGATGACAGCAACAAGAAATTCGAGTATCGAAGTTACCCGCAGGTTTACCCCAAGGTTCGTATTGTCACTATCTCCACTCGTATCCAATTGATAAGAGCTGGAAGATTCTTTTTTAACCCTTTCCGTTTGAACTTTACTTTTTTTGAGGAAACATGAAGAAGACAGCTATACTCTTTCCTGGCCAAGGTTCACAGTATGTTGGTATGGGCCAATCCTTTGTTGACGAAAGCGAAGATGGGCAACAACTTTTTGCCATGGCAGAGGAGACAAGCGGTATACCGTTGCAAAAGCTCTGCTTTGATGGTCCGTTGGTGGATCTGACCAGGGTTTTACACTTACAGCCAGCGTTAACAACGGTGAATCTCGCCTGTTATCAACACCTGCGGCAGGTTTTACCAGATTTTGAGCCTGCCTTTGTAGCTGGACACAGTCTTGGTGAATATTCAGCCTTGCAGGCTGCCGGTGTCCTGAGTCACAAGGATACCATGCGCCTTGTTACCAAGCGTGGCGAATTAATGGAAAGGGAAGGCGCAGCACACCCTGGCGGTATGCGTGCTGTACTTGGGCTTACGATAGCCGAGCTGGACGAGATTATTGATCGATATGCCGGTAATGGTGTAGCTGTGGTGGCAAACCATAATTCAGAAAAACAAGTGGTTATTTCCGGAGATAACCAGGGGCTGGATGAAGTATCTAGCCTGTGCAGCGAACAGGGGGGGAAGGTGATTCCACTCAAGGTGAGCGTGGCAAATCACAGCCCTCTTGTTGCCGGCGCCGTTGATGACTTTGCCGATTATATGGCGGGCATAACATTTCAGCAGCCACAAGTCCCCTTGCTCTTCAATGCAACGGCTACAGGTGAAAATGATCCAGCCGAAATTCGTACCATTATGGCCAGGCAGATAGCCTCACGTGTGCGCTGGTTTGAAATAGTGCAGCAGATGGTCGATGGCGGAGTTGAGGTTTTTGTTGAATTGGGGCCCAAAACGGTGCTGACGGGCCTGATGAAAAAGATTCTGCCGCGAAAAACGGCAATTCAGTGCCTGCAGGCTGATACGCCGGAATTAATTGCCAAGGTTGCGCAGGAAATATCTGGATGAATAATGTTTGCAACCAGATTAGCCCCCTTCAAGCTTGACAGAAATAGATGTTTGGGGTATGAGAATCAGTTTGCTGATTTTTACGATAAACCGCCTTTTGTATAATAAAGCGCCCTGAAACGGGTGATAACGTTTATTTAAGAGCATCATGTTTGAAAATTTAACAGATCGCCTTGACGGAGTTTTTAAGAAACTTCGTGGTCACGGCAAGTTGACGGAAGAAAATATTAAGGAGGCCATGCGTGAGGTACGTATGGCCCTGCTTGAAGCCGATGTCAATTTTGCGGTTGTTAAGGAGTTCGTTGCCTCTGTAACGGAGAAGGCCGTTGGTCAGGACGTGTTGACCAGCCTTTCACCTGGTCAGCAGGTTATTAAAGTCGTTCATGATGAGTTGGTGAATCTTCTCGGCAGCAAAACCGAGGGGCTTCGCCTTGATGGCCGCCAGCCGGTGACAATCATGCTGGCCGGTCTGCAGGGTTCCGGTAAGACGACGACAGCGGCCAAGCTCGCCCGTCAGCTCAAAGAGAACGGACGCAAGCCCCTGCTTGTTCCTGCTGATGTCTATCGCCCTGCAGCCATTGAGCAGTTACATGTGCTTGGTGGGCAGATTGAAGTGCCGGTGTTTGGTTCCTCAACCGAGCAGAAACCGGTTGACATCGCCCTTATGGCAATGGCCGAAGCGCAGAAAAATGATCATGACACGGTGATCATCGACACCGCTGGTCGGCTCCATGTCGATGAAGACCTGATGACCGAATTGCGTGATATCAGTGCTGCTGTGCCGCTGTCGGAAGTCTTGTTTGTGGCTGATGCCATGACCGGTCAGGATGCGGTTACGGTGGCCAATAAATTTAATACCGATCTTGAGATTACCGGTGTTATCCTGACCAAAATGGAAGGTGATGCCCGTGGCGGTGCCGCTCTTTCGGTCAAGAATGTAACCGGTAAGCCGATTAAATATGTCGGTATTGGCGAAGGCCTTGACGCCCTTGAGGTTTTTCATCCTGATCGTACAGCCTCACGAATTCTTGGTATGGGGGATGTGCTTTCACTGATCGAAAAGGCTGAAAAGGTCGTTGACGAGAAAAAAGCGAAAACACTCGCCCGCAAGATCCAGAAGAATGCATTTACCCTTGAAGATTTTCTTGAGCAGATTCAGCAGATTAAGAAAATGGGTAATCTTGAGCAGCTGATGGGGATGATTCCCGGTATCAACAAGCTCAAACAGCTCAAAGATGCACCAAAACCGGATGAGAAGGAACTCGGCAAGACCGAGGCTATCATCCGTTCCATGACAAAAAAAGAACGCAAGAATTATCGAATCATCAATGCCTCAAGAAGGCAACGTATCGCAAAAGGGTCCGGCACATCGGTCGCCGAAGTGAATCGAGTGTTGAAAAGTTACACCATGATGCTGAAAATGATGAAGAAGATGCGCGGCAAGTCCGTTATCCGAGGTGGAAAACGGAGAAAGCTCCCCAAAGGTCTTACACGTTAGCTCTTGCCCGGAACATCGGGCAAGGTCATGTATAAAAAAATGATATAAAGTAATCAACTTCCGGCCTTGCCGGATTCAGGAGGATGTAAAACAATGGCAGTACATATTCGTTTAACCAGGAAAGGGCGCAAGAAACAACCGTTTTACCGTATTATAGTGGCAGACAGTCATGCACCCAGAGACGGCAAATTTCTTGATATCGTTGGAACGTATGATCCCATGCAGGATCCTGCCGTCATCAATATTGATAATGATAAGCTTGCCGATTGGATGGGTAAGGGTGCACAGCCTTCAACAACGGTAAAAAGTCTGCTGAAAAAGCATGCTGCCGCCGGAGCAGAGGCAGCGTAGGTGAAAGAGCTTATCACCTTTATTGCTGAGAAACTTGTTGATAAACCGGAAGCGGTTGACGTCTCCTGTCGTGAAGATGAGGACAGTGTGACTGTTGAGTTGCGTGTAGATCAGGAAGATTTGGGCAAGGTTATCGGTAAGCAGGGACGGACCGCTCGGGCTATGAGAACCGTGCTCGCCGCCTCGGCCGCAAATGTCGACAAACGATCCCGGCTCGAAATTCTGGAATAGGGGATGGCCGGTAAAGAACCGGGAGAACTTATCCTCCTGGGAAAGGTGAGCAAGGCCCACGGCATTCGCGGCGAAATTAAAGTATACCCTTATTCCGATGACCCGGAGCAATTCGCTACCAGTTATCAATGTATCTTTTTATCACCGGATGAAGAGAGTGTGCCAGTTGCCTACAGCATTGAAAAATCAAGAGTACAGGGGCGACAGGTTCTGCTGAAGCTTGAACAATGCACGAGTCGAACAGCGGCGGAAGCACTTACCGGACAACAGGTGTATGTATCTGTCGACGATTTGCCCGAGCTTGAAGAAGACGAGTTTTACCTCCATGAACTTGAAGGGAAGGCGTTGCTTGATACAACCGGTAACTCCCTGGGACATGTAAACAGTATTATAGAGACACCGGCACATGATCTCCTGGTTGTTCAACAGGCTGGTAAGGAATACCTGATTCCTGTTGTCGCAGATTTTATTGTCGAAATAGGGGTTGATAACGTGGTGCTCGATCTTCCCCCAGGGCTTCTGGATATCAACAACTGATGGCCGGACAGCTCCTTTGATTCGATGTTATTTGATATCTTAACGATCTTTCCTGAACTCTTCTCCTCTCCTCTGCAGGAGGGAATACTGCGAAGAGCCATTGCTGCGGAGAAGATCGCGGTCAATCTGCATAATATCCGTGATTATACGGTTGATAAACATAACATGACCGATGACCGGCCCTTTGGCGGTGGTGAAGGCATGGTCATGAAACCGGAACCGCTGACCGCCTGTTTACATGATATCCAGGGACGGGAACCGGGACGGGTCATTTTACTTTCCCCTCGCGGGAAAAAGTATAACCAGCAGCAAGCAGCCCGCCTTGCCGGGTATCGACGGCTGGTGCTGGTTTGCGGTCGTTATGAAGGCGTGGACGAACGGTTTGCCAAGCAGTCGGTCGATGAGGAGATTTCCATCGGTGACTATATTCTCACCGGCGGAGAACTGGCGGCCATGATCCTGATCGACTCGATAACGAGATTATTGCCCGGAGTGCTCGGATGTTCCGGGTCGGCTGAAAATGATACATTCAGCCACGGCCTGCTGAAACATCCACAATATACCAGGCCACGTGATTTTGCCGGCAAAACAGTGCCGGAAGAGTTGCTCAGCGGTAACCATGCTGATATCAGCGGTTATCGTTTTGTGGAATCGGTCAGGGTAACATTGGAGCGGCGCCCGGAGTTGTTGAATAGCGTATCGTTTAGCCGGGAAGAACGCAGACGGCTTGATCAGGCCGGACTGCTTGACCAGGTTAACAGGCTCAAGAAAGAGAACGGAAGCGATGTCAAAAATACTGCTTGACGTTGCTTTGATCCATGAACCGGTTGTCAACCGAAGAGGCGAGACCATCGGTTCTGCGGTAACCAACCTTGATCTGCACGACATCGCCCGGGCTTGTCGAACCTATGGAGTCGATACCTATTGGGTGGTGACACCGTTTGCCGAGCAGCAGGAACTGGCATCCCAGATTATCGGCCACTGGGTTGATGGATATGGAAAAAAGGCAAACCCCGATCGCGGGAATGCCCTGTCACTCATTCGTCTCTGCAGTACTCTTGATGAGGTCATTGCAGCGACAAGGACAAAATGGGGGACTGAGGTCCAGGTAATAGCCACATGTGCCAGGCCACAAGAGGACACTATAGGGTACAGGGAAATGCAAAGGCGGCTTGAGAAACAACAGCCTGCCTTGCTCCTGTTCGGAACGGCATGGGGATTGGCTCCCGAGGTTTTTACCAGCGTCGATTCGACCCTTCCCCCTGTGAACGGATCGGGAGACTATAACCATCTTTCAGTCCGTTCCGCTGCATCGATCATCCTTGATCGATTGGTGGGAGAAAGAGTATAATTAATTTTTGATACATTGTTTTGCAATGCTGGAAAGTTAAAAGAATAGAATCTTTAAAAAACAGAAACAGAGAAGAGATTACCCATGAATATTTTAGACAAGATCGACCAGGAGCAGATGCGTTATGACCATCCGGACTTTCGTCCCGGTGATAACGTCAAGGTGCATATCCGTATTATTGAGGGAACCAAGGAGCGTGTCCAGGTTTTTCAGGGTGTTGTCCTCAAGAAAAAAAGAGGAGCCATGAACGCCACCTTTACCGTGCGTAAGGTCTCGCACGGTGTCGGGGTTGAAAAGACCTTTGCCCTCCATTCACCTCGTTTAGAAAAGATCGAAGTCGTTACCAAGGGTCGAGTTCGCCGTTCACGGCTGTTCTATCTGCGCGAACGACGCGGCAAAGCTGCACGTATTCGCGAGCGTGGAGTTAATTAGAGCTATCTTTTCATTTGTCATCAAGAGGCGCATGGATTTCTCCT
The DNA here is from genome assembly GCA_945787305.1 of uncultured Desulfobulbaceae bacterium. GTDB lineage: Bacteria > Desulfobacterota > Desulfobulbia > Desulfobulbales > Desulfobulbaceae > DRLX01. The sequence goes on from CALZIH010000100.1 coordinate 6,432, forward strand.
TATGAGCAGAGATCGGTGCGCCTCTTTTTCATTTTTTGATCATCCTGCTCTTGGTGATGACACCTTTTTCCTTGAACGCAACCTCGCCGGGAAAGGATTCTCCAACGTGGCTGGCGTTGATGAAGCAGGCCGCGGTCCTTTAGCCGGGCCCGTAGTTGCCGGTTGCGTTGTGCTACCGGCCAACGGCGATCATAGCTGTTTTAAGGATTCCAAGAAACTCTCAGCCGTAAAACGTGAGGAACTTTATTCTTTTCTCCAGAGTTCCACAGCCCAGGTAGGTGTCGGTATTGTATCGGCACGAGAAATCGAAGAAATAAATATCCTCCAGGCCTCCCTGCAGGCCATGAAACGGGCCGTACATAACTGCCTGATGGATGGCCTGCCCGATTTTCTCCTGGTGGACGGAACCTTTCCTGTGCCCTTGAGCCTTTCCCAGCAAACCCTGGTCAAAGGTGAGTCGAAATCGGCGTCCGTTGCTGCCGCATCAATCATTGCCAAGGTCACACGTGATCACATCATGGCGGAGGCTCATGAACACTTTCCCCAATATGGTTTTATCAAGAATCAAGGATACCCAACCAAGGCGCACCGTCTCGCCATAGTCGAATTCGGCCCCTGCGAACTCCATCGACGTACTTTTAAGGGGGTTCGCGAATTCATCTCCGAATCCGATGAGCAGGCCCCTGTGCCGAGCCAGCAACGTTTGTGGAGCCCTTGATCAGGAGGTATAGTCGAACGCTTTGTTTCCTTTGCTCAAAAAGAAATCAACCGTCACCATTGGTAGCGAGGGCGAAAAAATAGCCGCTGACTGGTTGCTGTCCAACGGGTATGCTATTGTCAAAAAAAACTACCGGCAGCGGTTTGGCGAGGTGGACATTATTGCACGCCACGGAGAATATCTTGTCTTTATCGAGGTGAAAACAAGAAGTTCCAAGCGCTTTGGTTCTCCTCTTGAAGCAGTCACCCTAAAAAAACAGCAGCAGCTATCACGAATTGCCAAGGATTATCTCGCACGGAACAATGCACTGGATACCCTGTGCCGTTTTGATGTCCTTTCGGTTGTCCTTGTAGATGGGGGTTCTCCGAAAGTCAATGTCATTATGAATGCCTTTGACTATGTTGAGTAGATGGACATGGAAAATCATTCCAGCCTGATCCCCCCCCTCGGCATAACCATGGGCTGCCCGGCAAGTATCGGCCCTGAAATCATCCTGCGGTTATATCAAGGCCAGGAGACATTCCCCTCTCCAGTGGTGGTGATCGGTGACCGTGGCGTACTGGAGCGCACAGCCCAACAACTGCATGTAAACTGCAGGATTACCTCCTGGTCTCCTGGTGATCATTTGCAACCCGGTACCATTCCGGTTTACGCGGCAAGCACCTTACCCGTTCAAGATCTTATCTGGGGAGAGCCAACGCTCAATACCGGTCGGGCAATGGTGGCCTACATAGAGCAAGCCGTACAGTTGATCCAGCAACACCATCTCTCGGGAATGGTTACCTGCCCGATCAGTAAAATTGCCTTACAACGAACCGGCTCTCCTTATCCGGGGCATACGGAAATGCTTGCCGCCCTAACTGCTGCAAAAAGATTTCGAATGATGATGGCGGGGCATCGTTTAAAGGTTGTGCTGGTCACAATTCATGAGCAGCTTTCCCAGGTAAGCGGGCTGCTGTGTCAAGAAGAAATTCTCGACTGCGTTGCAATGACCATGGCCTCGCTGCAACGTGACTTTGCCCTGTCATCACCAAAGGTCGCTGTTGCCGGGCTCAATCCCCACTGTGGAGAAAGTGGCATGTTCGGCACGGAGGAAGATGAATGTATTGCTCCCGCAGTGAGTGCATACAGCGGGCCGGGAAGCCTGAGTGGCCCCTGGCCGCCTGATACGGTGTTCTTTCGTGCCGCAAACGGTGATTTTGATGCCGTCATTGCCATGTATCATGACCAGGGACTTATTCCGTTTAAGTTGTTGCACTTTCATGATGGGGTCAATGTCACCCTTGGCCTGCCCATTGTCCGCACCTCTGTGGATCACGGCACCGCCTATGATATTGCCGGCCAGGGTATTGCGGGTTGCACAAGTTTGCAGGCCGCTGTCGACATGGCTGCTGCAATTGTTGTAAACAGAACCAGAGGGACCGGAATATGACACGAGGACTTTTTATAGCCTTTGAGGGTATCGACGGAACGGGGAAATCGACCCAGTTGAAGTTGCTTGAACAATACCTGCGTAGTCTTGGCCATGAAGTGGTGGTGACCAGAGAACCCACTGATGGACCGTATGGCCGCAAGATACGGGAGTTGTATGTGGATCGGGGACGTTGTACTCCTGATGAGGAGCTTGATCTCTTTATCCGGGATAGAAAACAGCATGTGGCCGCGGTAATAGCCCCGGCTCTTGCTGCAGGGAAGGTCGTCCTGAGTTTCGCGCCCGAGCCGGATATGGTAGTGCTGTTAACCATGGATCCGGAGGTAAGTGTACACCGTATCGAGCAGCTGCGTGGCGAAAGCTTAAATGATTTTGAGCAGCTTGGTCAATTGCACAAGGTTGCCGAACTCTTTACATCTTTTACCCAGGATTGTATAACCCGTATAGATGCGGCCAGACCGGTTGACCTGGTCCAGTCAGATATTCGTGAGGCTGTGCGGTCTTTGTTGACTTCCAATAAGCAATAGTTATTGTTGAATTCATGCAGGAAACCCGACTCTTGAAAACGATCAGGCTATTTTTCCTCCTTTGTGCATTTCTCCTGGCAACCGGTTGTGCGGAGCACCGTGATACCGCTGCCAACCAAGTGGATTTGAGCCCGGACCTGGTGGTGGAACTGCAGGTAGAAGAAGCAGATCTTGAGTGCAGTTACTTTTATTTTCTTTGGGGCCGATACGCCGAATTAACAGCCCAGTTGAACGAGGCGCTCGAAGCATATGAAAAGGCTCTCATCTGTGATCCGGAGACAGACTATATTGCCCAGAAAATACCAATTCTGCTCCTGCGCCTGGACCGGGTTGATGAAGCCAAAGAACATTTGCAGGCATATTTATTGAAACACCCGCAGGAAAGCGGGGTTCGAATGCTGCTGGCAAAAATACTTATCCGGCAGAAATCATACGACGCTGCAATTGAGCAGTACCAGATCGTACATCGTCAGCATCCCGAAGAAGTTCGGGCGTTGCTTCTACTTAGCGAGTTGCATCTGGCCCGCCAACAGTTTGACGCTGCCCGCGAGGTATTACAGCAGGTTGTTGCAATTTCCGAGGACGCCTATCCGGCCCATGTATTACTTGCCAGAATATATGTTCATGAGAAGCAATATGAGAGTGCACTTCAACATTACCGGAAGGCGCTTGCAATCAACTGGTCTTCGGAACTTGAGCTTGAGATAGGGGAGCTGTACCTGCAAAATAAAGAATATGCAAAGGCCGAAGAGGTGTATAGGCAGATTATCGATCGGGAAAGCGATAACGAGGAAGCGGCCATTGCCCTGGTTCATGCGTATCTTTTGCAGGAAAAGGAAGACGATGCTCTTACGACACTGAACCGCCTGAAAATCACCTCGGAAAATCCCGAACGTGTAGAGCTGACTATTGCCAAGATTTACGCCAGACGCCAGCAGTATTCGAAGGCGGCTGACATCCTTCGGGGAATTCTCCTGAGGGAAAACCTTTCCCAGGCCCGCTATCTACTGGCAATTATAGAATTTCAGCTCAAAGAGTACGAGGAGGCCCTGTTGCAGTTGCAGCAGATACCTCGCAATGCAGAGGATTATGAAAAAAGTGTCTTTCTTCAGGTTCGTCTGTTACGGGTGCTGGAACGTCCCGATGAGGCCATTAATATACTTGAAGAAGCTCTCAACGATCGAGAAGTCTCTAACGTTGACATGTATGTTTTGCTGGCTACGCTCTATCAGATGCAGGGTAAGGAATCCTTGAGCGAGGCAACTTTTAATCGGGCACTTTCCATCTATCCCGATAATGATAACCTGCTCTATGAGTTTGGTTTGTTTCTTGACCAAACCGGTGAACAGCAGCGGGCCATGTCGGTAATGCAGAAACTGATTACCCGACAGCCTGAACATGCCGCCGCCTTGAATTATATCGGCTATACCTGGGCTGATCGAAAAGAGCACCTGGATAAGGCTCTGGAGTACATAAAGCGAGCCGTGACCTTGAAACCGGAAAACGGTTACATCCGGGACAGTCTTGGCTGGGTGTATTACCGACTTGGTGATCTTGAACAGGCAGAAAGAGAGTTGGAAGAGGCTATCCGCCTTTCTCCCGATGATCCAGCTATTTATGATCACCTTGGTGATGTATACCTGGAATCTGGACAATTGCAGAAGGCCCTGCAAACGTATCGTAAGGCATTGGAACTCTCTATAGAGGAGCCGGATAAGGCCCGTATCCAGGAAAAAATACGAATTGTCGAGGAACAGGAATCCAAATAAACAAAGACTGTACAGGGTGGCTTTATGTGTTGCCCTGTTATTGTTTTCCGGTTGCACCGCAAAGCTCCCAGTTACCCGTCCCCTTAACGGAGAACAGGAGCGGGAAGCACGAGTTCTGCTCGAACAGATTGGGCAACAGGGATGCCCGGATTTCCTCGATGCCGATGCGACCATCTCCTGGCAGGGCTTTGGCCGGACCCACAGTTTCAATGCAACCTTACAGGCAACCCGTTCGGGTATGTCTCGTCTGAGCGGTCTTGACCCGCTGGGCCGCTCTTTTTTTATTCTTGTTACCGACGGCATAACCTTTACCCTGGTCGATAACCAAAAGGGCAGGGGGTATACCGGGTCTGTAGACTCAACCTTCATCCAGCAATATGTTCCGACTGGCCTGTCGCTTACCATGTATTTCCCCTTTCTTACAGCCCAGCTTCCTGATCAGGAAGAACGTCTGCTCAAGCTAGCCAGGACAGAAGAAAACAATGCCTATTGGATTACCTTTGCAAACAATACCTACTGGATTACATTTGCCCAAGAGGTTGGGATGACTCGACATGTTGAGGTCGAACCGGAGAGCGGCAGGCTCAACAGACAGCTTTTAGTAGATAGAGAGAAGAACGTTGTCCTGGATGTACAATATGATGGCTACCTGCAACCGTCAGATATCTGTTCTTTTCCCGCACATTTTTCTGCTGTGGGTAGCGATTGGTCAGGTACTGTACAGGTCGCCTTGAACAAGGTCTACGAAGAGACAATGTTACCGGAGGAAATCTTTCACCTGCAGATTCCAGGGCACTTTGTTGTCAACGAGATAGATTGATTTCATCGGCCAAAAAGGCAAGGTCATAGAGATGAAGAACAAATTCGAATGGATTGTGCTTGCTTTACGAAAAATGGGAATACTACGTTATGGAAAAACAACCTACAAGTATACTAGTGGTAAGGACATGCCCGCTCGTGCCCTGTTTGACGATGTCTATGATGAACAAAAGGATCTGGTGACAAAAGAGGATTTGAAAAAAGTGAGAAAGAAGTAGGTTGTCGCATTCATACCCGAAGATCTGGCCGATAAGATCCAGGAAGCCTGCGGCAGACTGCTAGAGAAGATAAATAAATATCATGTCTGAGAGGCTCAAGGTTTTGCCAGCTCAACATGCCAATAATGGTTGATTTCATCCCCCGCCGATAACCGGAAAGATAGCAAGCACATCTCCTTCCTGCAAAGGGGTGTTGAGGTGGCAATGCTTGGAGTTAATCATGGTCACACCGACCTCGTCGACCACGATGTCGAGCCCTTTAAGCACATCAGAGACAATGTTTGTTTCATGATACTCGAGCTCTTCAACTGTGAATCGATCCTGGCGAAAAAAGGCAAAAAGTTTAACCGTAACTTTCATGTTTTTACCTGTGTGTGTTTTGCACCTACAACAAAATCTATTTGTGTGATGCGGGCTAGTTTCAGGAGGACCTTGCTGTTTGAACCTTGAGCAAAATTCTGTTTTCCCCGATTAAGCAGTATGGCAGATAATCCATTGTAATTGTCCTGTTATTACAGGTGCATTGCAGTACCTGGGTAAAAAGCTGCGGTCGATAGCGAATGGTTTTCAGCAATGCCTCAGTGTTGAATAGGCAACCGCCGGCAAGCAGTGCTTCCCCTTTTTCCTTGGCGACCATGTTAAAGAGTTTGAGCGAAACTGGGATTGTTCCGTTTGCCTGTTTCTTCTTCTCATCGTTCTTTCCGCAAGAGGTTCTAAGCGGCGCATGGAAACTGTTTTTTCTGAATATTGCCCCGGCCAGTCCGGGCATGGCAGCTGAAATTGCCAGTACCGGATGACTGCCGGAGATTAGCATGGCCGGGTTGTCAACCGGGAAACCGTTGAGAAAGATCGTCTCCACCCGTTCGGCAATGTATTGCGGTGTAAAGCCATTCAGGGATGCGAGGAGTTCACCAACCGATGTGGCTGGTTTTACATCAATTTCAATTCCGTTTTGCAACAGGGTGGTGAAACCATCCATGGCATCAGCCGGAACATGCAGGGTTAATTGGATTATGTTCTCACTTCTTTTATCCATGTTGGAAACGTGCAATACGTATTGAAAGGTGGTCTGAAGTAAAAACAAGTCGGCTCACTGCCTTTCTCGACATCAAGGAGGAGAGCAAGAAAGGCAGTGAATTCGACTTGAAAGTTGAGCTAGAAGTTCCAGAAGGTATCTATTTCCGCACCCTCAAAATCCCAGACGACATTATGGGGAGGCACTGGCTCGGTTGTAAAAAATTCAGGCAACCTATCATCCTCGTTGGTAAATCCAGCCGCCAGGTTAAAGCCGTGTTCTGTCTTCAAAATATATTTTCCAAGATTGACAACATCGTCACCGGTGAGGGCAATGCCGAAACGGGCATTGATTAGCTCTATCAGCGCCGGCAGGCAGGTTTCATCATCAAGCGCGGCAAAGGCGATAAAGAGACACATGCCGGTTGAATCGATGGCAGCGGTTGCAATCTGCAGGTTACGGGACAGTTCCACCTGGCCTTCTTTGGAAAGGGGATCAACCGATCCACCGACACCCAGAACATTGGTGGCAATGGTATAGCCCATGGTATGATCCGCACCCTGGGTGGACGTTGCATAGGTAATGCCGATACCCTTGATCGCTCGTGGATCATAGGCGGGAATGGCCTGATTTTTCACTACCGGAACTCTGGTAACCCCAAAGGCTCGCCCAACCGCACCGGCACCGCCGCCGATTATGCGGCCAAGACCTGTTCCCTTGGCTACGTCTTCTTTCAATAAGTGGACAAGGGCTTCACCGTCGCCAAACTCCAGGACGCCGGCTTCCATAGCGACGCCAATGGCAACCGCAGTCTCTATTGAATCGATGCCGATATCATCAAGCAGGTGGTCCGCTTCGGCAATGTGGTCGAGGTTGTCGACGGCACAGTCGGCGCCAAGGGCCCAGATGGATTCATATTCAAACCCTGAGGTCTTGTATTGTTTCTTGGCATCGTTAAAGACCTGGGAACACTGAATGACGCACCCTTTGTGGCAATTATGTTTAACCCGGCCACCGCGCTCTTTAATCATATCATGCATTGTCTCCCCGGAAATCTGCTCATGGCCTTCAAATTGGCCTGCGGTAAAGTTCCTGGTCGGCAATCCGCCTGCCTCATTAATAATATTAACGAGCACGTTGGTGCCGTAGGTGCCAAGCGCCTGGCTGACAGGGTGATCAACAAGGGCCTTGACAAAGGTCTTGTTTGCTTCCCTGAATTTTTCCGGATCGGCAATAGACACCTTGCCTTCCTGGGCATCGATGTTGATAAATTTGACTTGCTTTGAGCCCATGACCGCGCCAAGGCCACCGCGTCCACAAGAGCGAATTTTCCCATCAGGGTCTTTTACCGATACATTAGCCGCAGCCATTTTCATTTCACCGGCAGGGCCGATGGCAATAACTCCCTGGTATCCACCAAATCGATCGCGAAGGGTTTCGGTAACGGCAAAATTCCCTTTACCGACCACTTCCTCTTCTTGGCTTATGGTCGCGCCTTCAGGCGAAATGGCCAGGCTGTACCAGGTATCCTCATTATTGGGTTGCCCTTCAATGATCAGTGCCTTGCAGCCGCATTTTGCCATGAGTTGTGCCGCAGTACCACCGGCGTTTGCCTCTTTGATGGTTCCGGTTAACGGGCTTTTAGCGCCACAGGAGAGACGGCCGGAATTGGCAGCAGGGGTTCCTGAAAGCAGGCCCGGAGCAAAAACAAGTTTATTGTTTGGTCCCAGGGGATGACAGGTAGGAGGCACTTCGGCCGCAACAATGGTTGAGGTGAGGCCCCGGCCACCATGACCTGCCCAGTCATCAGGTACGTCTTCGATGGATGTTGAAAGATCCGTCATGTTGACTCGAAAAATTTTATCCGCCATAATATTGCTCCTTGTGGGATTGTAAAATAGAGTTAACGGGTGCATCAGAATTCATTAATATAAAATATCTTCTTCCTCTTGCCGTGAGGTCACTACAACTCGTTAGGGAGTTCCTTCAATTGGGCATAGGTGAAAACAGGACCATCCATACAGACGTAGCTGGTGCCGATGTTGCAACGACCGCAGAGGCCAACCCCGCATTTCATCCGTTTTTCCAGGGTGGTAACGATCTGGTCATCCTGGAAACCCAGTTTTTCAAGAGCCTGGAGGGTAAACTTAATCATAATTGGCGGGCCACAGGTGATGGCAACACAGTTTTCAGGGCTTGGCGCTATATCGAGCAATACGTTGGGAATCAGGCCGACGTTATGTTCCCATCCCTCAAATTCGGCATCAATAGTCAGGTGGGTTTCAAGATCATCCCTGTCCAGCCATTCCTGCAGTTCGTAGCCGTAGGCCATGTCAAGAGGTGATCTGGCACCATAGAGCAGGGTTATCTTGCCGTAGTCTTCTCTGTTATCGAGCATGAATAATAACAGCGTACGCAGTGGCGCCATACCGATACCGCCGCCTATAAAAAGAATATCTTTGCCCTTCATATTCTCATAGGGGAAGTAATTACCAAGAGGTGCGCGGACCCCTACTTGATCGCCAACTTTTAGCGAATGCAGCTTGCTTGTTACTTCCCCGGCACGCATGACGCTGAACTGGAGATAATCCTTACGGGTGGGGGGAGAGTTGATGACAAAGGTTGACTCGCCGGTTCCGAAAGTGGAAAGCTGACCAACCTGGCCCGGCTCAAAATGAAAATCCTTCATGGCATCGGGATTGTTCAACGTCACCCTGAACGTCATTATATTATGTGTTTCTTCAATGGTTTCCTGGATGGTTGCCATATCGGGTAGATAAAGATTTTTTGTGCTCATCTGCATCTGCTTACTCCTCAATCACTGCCGGCTCAAATTCAATGGCCTTCAGTACTATTTCACGGATATCCATCCCAGCCGGACAACTTTTGATACATCTGCCGCAACCGCAGCAGGAGGTAACTCCGTCATGGAGGTTGGGGTAATAGCTGAATTTATGGCCCACCCTGTTCTTCATTCTATGTGCCTTTGTGGGACGGGGATTGTGGCCGCTGGCTTCCATGGTGAATAGGGCCGACATGCAGTTGTCCCACGATCTGATTCTGGTACCCTGCATACCTTGCGCCTCATCTGTAATGTTGAAACAGTAGCATGAAGGGCAGAGGTAGGTGCAGGCACCGCAACTGAGACATTGTGCAGACACGTTTTCCCAGAACTCCATGTTGTCGAAAACCTCCAGGAGTTTCTCGGGGGCCTGGGATAAATCAGGAGGTTGACCCAATTCTGCTGCAGCCTTTTTACAGACCTTTTCCGCTTCCTCTACTTTGCTTTCCCCTTCCGAGAGCAGACTGGAACCCAGGAGTTTCTCTCCCGTGCCGGTCAGTGCTTTCAGCAGGTAGCCGTCTTCAACGGGAACGGCCAGAACGTCTGAACCGTTGGAATCGCAAGGTCCGCTATCCACCCAGTGACAAAAACAGGTACTCTCGGTTGAATCGCAGGCAAGGGTGATGAACGAGGTGTTCTCCCGCCGCGCCTTGTAATAAACATCGGTGTTTTTTTCTGCGAGATAGACCCGGTCGAACATGGAAAAGCCACGAACATCACAGGGGCGGCCGCCAAAGACAATTGCTGTTCCTTTGGGTATATTTTCTTTCCCCTCAATCATGATCCGACTTAAGTCCTCAGGGTCTTTGCTGTAGGTGAAATCCACAAGCCGTTCGCTTTCAGGGAAAATTGTTTTTTTGGGCGACACCGTTGCTGGGGTTGGCAGGTGTATTCTTTCCTTGGGATCAAAGGGCGCAAAAACAACGGCTTCCCCTTCATAACAAGGGGCGAATACCGTGTTGTCCTCAGCCAACTCTGCAAGCCATGACTTGATGTCTTTTGCTTGTATATATCTAACAAGATCCATTACCATTGCCTCTCTGTAATGTTCTCCTCTTCCAACTTGAAAGAGAGCAGGGGAGGGGTTTCTTCAGGGTCAAGTCCAGCCTCATATTGAAAGGTGTCCCTGATCTCCTTGTTGAATTTCTGTTTCAGCATAAGAACAGGAATATCCACAGGGCAGGCACGTTGACACTCACCACATTCGGTGCAACGACCAGCCATGTGATAGGCATGAATGACCTGAAACATCAGTTTGTCTCGGACGTTGTTTTCCTGTGATAACCAATGGGGGTCACGGCTTTCCGCTGCACAATGGTCACGGCAGACACAGAGTGGGCAGGCACTGCGGCAGGCATAACAGCGTAAGCAGCGATCAAGCTCTTTGAGCCAATAGCCGAATCGTTCTTGAACCGGGAGTTTTTCAAAAGATTCCAGTTCTTCGTAATCAGGATCTGTTGAGGCAGCATCTCCGAGCTTATCGCCAATAAAAAAATCGCTGATCACTGCATCCGGGTACCGACATGCATGGCATTTGTCGGCAAGCATGTCCGACAGTGGCAGTGTATGTGCTTTTTCTTCTGCGTTGATGACCATTTGCGTATCAGTGATTTCACAGGTTGCAACCTTTCTCGCATGGCCCATG
>CALZIH010000101.1 GCA_945787305.1 uncultured Desulfobulbaceae bacterium
TGATTGCCTTTTTCTAACCGGTTATCATTCAATATTGATGGATAACCAAAAACCGGATATCTTTACATGGTTCTGATTTCTCCACTTCTTGCCGATCTGTCCACCGATAAAAAGGATAAAATGGGAACGGGAGTAATATAAACTCAAAAGTCATCATATTTCTAATTATAGGTAACAAATTCTTACCAGACCAAAGTTAATATATTTCCAATCCATGGTAACTGTCGATATCATAGAAAATAAGATATCTTGACTTTCTGAATCGATGATTTAAATAGATCTATCCCCATGTCCTCAGTCACCCTTGGGGTGAATTCAAGGAGAGTTTCATGACAAGTGCGGTCGAAGCCCCGAGCAGCCCTCTTCAACTACATCGAAGTCTATTATAATAGACAGTGGAAGCATTCAACGAACGGATATAAGTCTCCCGCTCTTTATGAGATGTAATGGTGGCATAGAAAAAAAGTGGCTTAACCGGTGCTCCACTATTTTGTGGCAAGATCAACTCCCAAACCAAAAAAAACTGCAAACACCCATATTAAAAATGGAACAAGCCCTCCCCAAAAGCCATATTGGAATAGTGATACTTCCTTTTTAAGAAATGGCGCCCCCGAAATTAAAAAACAAATAAAGAATAATGGCATGGCGATATACTTAATAAATGTCATCCCATATCCAATTTTATCTGCAGTAACACCGCCAACGAAAAAAATAACAGGAAGCATCCACATTGGAAGGAAGTAGGTCCAATATACTCTAACGACCTCAAATAGTGACAAATTACGTTTTCGCTCTTTCTCTCTTCTACGTACAATCAATTTCCCGAAGTCAAAATGAACCGTATTGTTAGACGCTACAAGTAACCTGTTCGTAAAAATATTATGTCAGATTTCAAACAAATATGCAATTAAGCTGTACCATCAGATAAGCAGAACCACACTTTTGACCTGGGCGAACACCGTATTTTTTGGCTGTAAATCAAGGACATCTGCGGCCTTGCGGGTGATTTTTGCAAGGATTGGGGAGTCACCTGCCAACAAGCGGACCGACAGTTGTCCATCTTTTTCGTTTTGCATGGCCTCAATAGTCGCCGGGAAGATGTTGAGGATACTGGTCTGTGATTGTTGTTCCAGCGTAAGGCTGACATCACGGGCCGTCAACCGCAACCGTACCTGATGTCCAACAGGGAGCGGTTTGCAGGGTACGGTAAAACGACCGACGTCGGTGTCCAGATAGGTAAGGTGGTATTTTTTATCGTGTCCTGCGATCACTGCCTCGATAATTGTTGCGGCATCATGGTCACCGGCAAGAGGGAGATCCAGCCGGGTGAGAATATCATTAACCGGTCCTGTTGCGGAGACCTGTCCGGCCTCAAGCAGGACGAGATGATCAGTTAGGCGAACGACTTCTTCAAGCGAATGGCTGACATAGAGCACCGGGATCTCCAGTTCGTCGTGCAGGGACTCGAGATAAGGCAGGATTTCCTGTTTACTTGCATGATCCAGAGCAGCCAGTGGTTCATCCATCAGAAGGATGCCGGGGCTGACGGCCAGGGCCCTAGCCATAGCCACCCTTTGTCGCTCGCCGCCCGAGAGGGTGGTCGGTTTGCGATCAAGGAGACGGTCAAGTCCTAAAAGTTCAACGGCGCGGGACAACGAAATTTTCTGTTCTGCAGGTGTCGTCCGTTTACGGCCGTATTCCAGGTTTCGGCGTACTGTAAGATGGGGAAAAAGGTTGGCCTCCTGGAAGACATAGCCCAGTGGCCGTTGGTGGGGCGGTATAAAGTGGTCTCCATCCTGCCAGATTGTATCGCCGATTTTGAGAAATCCGTTTGCATGGTGGTCAAGTCCGGCTATGGCCCGGAGCAGGGTCGTCTTACCACAGCCTGAAGGGCCGAAAAAAGCGGTGATACCTCGGGATGGGAGTTGCAGGTCGACATCAAGGGTAAAGGTGTCCCGGTCGATATTGAAGCCGGCGTGAATGGTCATGACGGATTCACCGCAAAACGCCGGTTCAGTCCATAGACCATTATCAGCACTGCAAAGGAAGCGATGACCATTCCGCCTGAAAGTACATGGGCCTGGTTGTATTCCAAGGCCTCAACATGGTCATAAATAGCTATGGAGATGACTTGGGTTGACCCTGGGATGTTGCCGCCGATCATCAGCACCACCCCGAACTCACCTACTGTATGGGCAAAGCCTAGAACAGTGGCGGTGAGGAAAGAGGAACGAGCCATGGGTACGACCACGGTAAAGAAGCAGTCCAGAGGCGAGGCCCGCAAGGTAGCAGCCACTTCCAATGGACGACGGCCGATGGCGGTAAAGCCATTTTGCAGGGGTTGCACGACAAAGGGAAGAGAGTAAATGACGGAACCAATGACCAGGCCGGTAAAAGTAAATGCAGGTGGCTGGCCTCCCAGCCAGGTAGCCAGGCGTCCTAGAGGACCGTGTGGTCCAAGAGCAACCAGGAGATAGAATCCCAGAACGGTTGGCGGAAGGACAAGGGGTAGGGCGACAATACCTTCAAGGAGAAATTTGCCACGCCAGCGGCTGTGGGCAATCCACCAGGCAAGTGGTGTCCCCAATACGAGCAGAATGAATGTTGTACATGTGGCCAGTTTGAGTGTAACCAGCAGCGCGAGGAGGTCGGTATTGCTCAGGATCATGGCGTTGTGTATCCATAATTTCGAATGGTCGTTTGCGCCTCTTCGCTATGCATAAACGCAAGAAAATCACGGGCCGCCCGACCCTCTTTCAGCAACACCGCCTGCTGTGTAATGGGGGTGTAGAGGGATTGCGGAATTTCCCAGTACGATCCGATAATAGGGTGGCCGGGACGTTTGATTTGCGAGTAGGCGACAAAGCCTAATTCGGCATTGCCGCTACGCACGAACTGCAAGGCCTGGCCAATGTTTTCACCCCGTACCATTTTTCCGTGTAAAGATTTCCAGAGCCCGGAGCCCTGCAAGACCTCTTCCGTTGCCCGGCCATAAGGGGCAAGTTTTGGATTTGCAATGGACAGGTAACGAAAGGTACCCTTTTTCGGTATCTTTCCTTCCGGATCTACCAAGTCTGGTTGAGGACTCCAGAGAACGAGCTTGCCCAAAGCATAGGTGAAGCGACTGCCGGGAGCGGCAAGCCCTTCCTCCTCTAGCAATTGCGGTCGACGGGCATCAGCGGCGAAGAAGAGGTCAAAGGGTGCGCCATGTTTTATCTGCGCATAATGTTTTCCTGTGGACCCGAAGATCAATGTAATCTTGTGCTCACTGGTTGTTTCAAAACGAGAGGCGAGCTCAGTGATGGCATGGTTGAAATTACTGGCAACCGCCACCCGGATTATTTCAGCGCTGGCCTGATTGCTCACCAGTAGCAAGGTTGCTGTTAAAAAGACTATGGTGATAAGTCGATAGAGGCGCATAAGGTCCTCCTTCTTTTCGATTGATTAATGAGGTTCAATCCCTGTGGGAAAGAGGAGCTGGTCAGGAGAGGACAACACGGGATGCCACAGTATGTGCCCCCCATGTTGTCCAGTTGTTATATGGATATCACCATACTCTTCTCGCTGAGCCTGCCAATAAGCTGTTTCTTGTAAATCCGGTTGGCAACGGGACATGTGTTTCACCCGCAGCCGGTTCCGGTTCCCTGGCAAGCCTCACCACAACTCTTTTTGGCCCGTCGTTTCAGGATTGAAGTGTCCTTGCCGTTATAGACCGCCTCGAGCCCGGCTTCGATAAATCCCGACATGGTGACCGGGGTAATGCCTGCTTTTTCAAAAATCTGGCGAGGGCTTTCTCCCATATCGGCCACCATGATAGCCCGGCAATCATGGAGAAGACGGGTTATAGCCTGCCAGCGGCTGATACCGCCGCCCGGCGGCACTGCCTGGCGTTTTTCAATGAGTTTGAAGCCTTCCTTTTCCTGAGTGTAAATCAGAAAGGAACTTGCCTCGCCCAGGTGCTGGTTGACCAGCATTCCTTCCATACTGGCCACTGCCACATAGGGTCGAGGTCCAGCTGTAGGTTTCGGCATCGATGCACAGGCATTGAGGCAACCGGCCATCTCGCCGGACTTGTCTTTGCCCAGCAGGCCGACGGCATCGGCCCGGCAGCGTTTACAGTGGCGCATCTGCGGCAGGTATTGTTCACAGCCGTTACGCAGCGCGTTCATGGTTTCCTTGTCAGGCTCGCCGATTTCGGCAAAGACCGTATCCGCGCTTGGCAGCAAGGCCATACAGTTAAAGAGATCAACCCCCATCTCGCTCATGGCTTTGGCGGTATCAATAGCATGATGGTCGTTGACACCCGGAACGGTAATGAAATTCACCTTGACGGTGACGCCGCGGGATTTTAATCTTTCTATGGACTTTATCTGCCTGGCCAGAAGGAGTTCCGCTGCCTGTAGACCGCGGTAGAGGATTTTATCTTCCCGGACAAAGCTGTAGATGTTTTTAGTGATGTTCGGATCGATGCCGTTCATGGTCACCGTGACATGGGAAACACCGATTTCCGCAACCTCATCGACATGGGGGGCGAGGCCCAGGCCGTTACTGGACAGGCAGAGAATGAGGTCAGGATATTTTCTACGCAGCAGCTGCATGGTGGTCAACGTTTCATTGGCATTGGCAAAAGGGTCGCCGGGGCCGGCAATTCCTGCGACCGTGATCCGCGGTTCTGCCTGCAGCACCTTTTCCATGTAGGCCAGTGCCTGTTCTGGAGAGAGGATGGTGGAGGTGACTCCGGGGCGTGATTCGTTCACGCAATCATATTTTCGGTTGCAGTAATTACACTTGATATTGCATTTGGGAGCGACCGGCAGATGGACCCTTCCGAATTTCCCCTTCACCTTGGCGTTAAAACAGGGATGACGGGTAAGATCGGGGGAAGAGATTGTTTTCATGTGATGCTCCTTCTATATATTTTAATTATGGATTTACATGTACGAATAGCCAACCGGCGAGTCGGCCTGTTTTTTGGCAATGATTGC
This sequence comes from uncultured Desulfobulbaceae bacterium, assembly GCA_945787305.1. Lineage (GTDB taxonomy): Bacteria > Desulfobacterota > Desulfobulbia > Desulfobulbales > Desulfobulbaceae > DRLX01. The sequence goes on from CALZIH010000101.1 coordinate 4,986, forward strand.
ATTGACCACCGTATCAAAGAGGTTCTGAGCCCCGCGATAGCCCAGGTGCAGGATTCGCTGCCCGCCGACGCGATCATGGATGGGAAACCCCACCCGGATGAGCGGAATGTTTAGCTTTCGTGCCAGCGGATACCCCTTGGAGTGGCCTACCAGTAGGTCCGGCTCAAGGCTTTCGGCCAGTTCGCTGATCTCGTAAAAATCCATGCCTTCAAAGACCTGGGGCTGTTCGGGTAGGTTGGTGCCAGTTGCTTCATTGATATTTTCAGCAAGTTTGCCGCTTTTACCGCCTGAGGCGCAGAGTACGGGCATGATGCCGATTTCCGACAGGAAAGCGCTTAGCCCTACAACCAAATCCTCTTCGCCATAGATTATGGCCTTTTTCCCGAACAGGTATTTATGGCCATCGACATAACTGTCTATCAGGCGACCGCGTTCCCGGTTGTGTTTATTCGGCAGCGGTATGCCTGCAAGGGATTCGAGTTGGTCAAAAAACAGATCTGTGGCTGTGATGCCCATGGGAAGGTGCAGGCGGTGATTGGCAACTCCGAATTTTTCCTGGAGAATGTTGCCGCCGCTTTTGTCGGCCATGGTATGACCAAATTCAATAGAGGCCATGTTGCCGGACATGGTCTTGATTTCGGCAACAGGTGTGCCTCCGGATTGAATTTTTTCGTAGGTCTTGACCACCGGCCCGTCCATGGTATCGGAGATATCGGGGAGGATGGTGGCGGTAAGGCCGAAATCATCCATGATCTCCTTCAGGTACCGAATGTCGGCCGGAGAAACAAGACCTGGTAGGATGTTCACCTTTTTATCACTCTTCGAGGCAAGTTCGGTCAAGGTGCCTATGGTTGATGCCATGGCATCATGGAAACCTTCCATGTGAGTGCCGTTGTAGCTCGGCGTACTGACTTCAACCATCAGCGGTTTGTCTCCGGGGAACTCGGCATCATATTCCTGAAGTAACCCACCCACATCATCACCAATGGTTTCAGTGAGGCAGGTTGTGGCAATGCCGATGAGTTGCGGTGCATATTTTTGGGTGACGTTTTGCAGGCCGAGTTTAAGATTAGGGCCGCCGCCGTATACCGCATGTTTTTCCGAGAGCGAGGAGGAGGCGATATCAATTGGTTCATTAAAATGACTGATGATATAACGGCGCATGTACGTCGCACATCCCTGAGAACCGTGCAGGTAGGGGACGGCACCTTCAATACCTTTAAAAGCCAGAGCCGCTCCCAGTGGGGTGCAGAGCTTACAGGCGTTGGTGGTTGATATGTAGTTCGGGGGATTTTTGCTCATTGGAACCTCTGTCGGCTCAAATTTTTATTATTATTTATATCAGTATCTTGTGTGATTTTTGCGCAATAACTTTTTGAGGATCTATTTCTTTGTAAATCGCCAGACCGGACTCATGACCGATGAGTAGACCTCTTCGGCGAAATTCAGCATACCGACGAAACCGGCCAGGGCCTCTTTTCGTTCATGGTTGTGGTCACAGAAACCGACGCCGAGTTTGTATGCAATGGGACGCTCCTTGACTCCACCGACAAAGATATCCACTTCTTTTTCCTCAAGAAAACTGGTCAGCTCAAGAGGGTTGGTGTCATCAACAATAATGGTGCCGGGATCGGTGATCTCAGCCAGCTCCCGATACTCCTGTTCGGTGCCAGTCTGGGAACCCACCATCACCACATCCATTCCCAGCAGGCGAAAGGCCTTGACCAGGGAAAAGGCTTTAAAGGAACCGCCCACATAGATGGCTGCCTTTTTGCCGTTGAGCGCTTTCTTGTAAAACTCCAGTTTGGGCAGCAGAATCTTCAGCTCTTCTGCAACCAGTTGTTTGGCTTTAGCCAGGATTTCCGGGTCACCAAAGTGGTTGGCCACGTCGTAAAGGGCTTGGGCCATGTCCTCGACGCCGAAATAGGAGACCCGAATGGAAGGGGTGCCGTATTCATCCTCCATCATTTTGGCCAGGTCCATGGTGGAGCCGGAGCATTGAACAACATTCAAGGCGGCACCATGGGCCCGCTGAATATCAGCCACCCGGCCGTCGCCGGTAATATTTGCAACCACCTCGATTCCGATACGCTCGAAGTATTCTCGGATCATCCAGATCTCACCGGCCAAGTTGAAGTCACCGAGGATGTTGATGGAATAGGGCGAGATTTCACGGGTGTCGCCGGTACCCATAAGCTCGGCCATAGCATTGCAGGCCGCAGTATAGCCGGCTCGCTTGTTGCCCTTGAATCCTTCGGATTTTACCGGAATAACCGGGATGCCGGTTTCCTTGGCCACCTGTTTGCAGACCGCCTCAAGATCATCACCGATGATACCGACGATACAGGTGGAATAGACAAAGGCCGCCTTGGGCTGGTGCCGCTCGATCAGCTCAAGCAGGGCATTGGTCAGCTTTTTTTCACCGCCAAAGATCACATCCAACTCCTGCAGGTCGGTGGAAAAGGAGAGGCGGTGCAGTTCAGGCCCCGAGGACAGCGCTCCGCGGATGTCCCAGGTGTAGACGGCGCAACCGATCGGACCATGAACCAGATGCAGGGCATCGGCAATGGGATATAGCACAACCCGCGACCCGCAGAACACGCAGGCACGCTGGCTGACGGCTCCGGCCAGACTGTCCTTGTTACAGGACAAGGTAAATGGCTGCTCTCCGGTGCGGTGGATCTGTTCTTTACGTTCTTTTAAGAGTTCCATATCGTTCTCATCGTATTGATTGTCTTTCTTGATATGGAGAATAGCAACGACTGTGCCAGTCGCTTTGTGATATAAAAAATGACCGTATTATAATGCGATATGTATAATTCCGCTCAGGCGGTGAGCAGGGAGAGGGTGTGTTGATGTAGCAAAGTTTACAAAAAGGAAGGGATGCTTCTCTTTTGTCGAACAAAAAAAAGCAGTGTAGGTATAATTAATGATAGGCGGGAATCAGAGGCGGCAGACAATGAGTTACATATGCTTAACATTGTATCCCGGGAAATCCTCATTATTCAAAGTGCCCTTCAGTGAGAACAATGCATTTGCATGAAGAAGGGGAACGTAGTAATTAAAAAAGATGGCTTCCTCAACCGACCGGCCCATAACCCTTTTTTCCGATGATCCCCTTGCCGCCTTTGACCAGGGAATAGCCGCTGAGCTGCTTGCGCGTCGTAATCCCAATCTCGGTAGTATCTTCACCACGGAACGTGGTTTATTTTATGTCACCATCCTCTACCGGATGCTGTTGTTTAAACGGGACCATGAATTGGAGCCTCTCTATGAAGACATCTACCAGGCCGTTCTCTCACCTTTGGAAAGCCTGGAAATAACCGAATATACCCCTGACCGTTTCCGCACAGACCTTGACCAGCTGGCTAACTGGAATCTGGTCTCCTCCCGTATTGAAAAATTGCGACTGCGTGGTTACCGGGATAACCGTAAACGAAAATTTCGCTTTCGACTGAGTGATGAAGGGGCAAGCCTGCTGCAATGGCTTGAGGAGCGGCTACAGGAGGATCTGGAAGAACGGAGCAACGATGCCAGGGATCTGCTTGGCGAAGTTCGCGGTACCGTTGGCGAACTACTCCGCTTATTGCATCGTTTACGACTCAACGGAGATGGGCAGGAAGAAAACTCCAGGCGAATCATATTTCAGCTTGGCAAAGCAGACGATCTCTGTCGGGCCGTCACCGAGGGGTTGATTGATTTAAATGGCCGTTTAATGGCCTTTTTGCTCAAGCGCTACGAGGCCGATGAGGTTCGAATCATTCTCAACGAACTGGATAACTATACCAATTGCATATTTGTTGGAGAGCCAACAGCGG
>CALZIH010000102.1 GCA_945787305.1 uncultured Desulfobulbaceae bacterium
GGGCATTTTGAAATCATTGCTGAAGAGCTTTACGCCTGCTTCAGCCAGGGTCTGCGCCTTTTCCCGGCGAGCTTTTAGAATATTGCTTTGCTTATCCATGTGTATATAGAGTTTAGGTTTCTGTGGTTTTGATTTGTCAGGTCCGAGAATATGGTAGTGGCCGGTGGGTTATGCCCAGGTTGTGTGGATTGACATTGTTATAAAATATCGGCGCGCAGTTTTTCCGAAGTTGATCGGGTCAGGGAAAGTACTCTTTGCGCCAGTTCCGGCGAAAGGGAGCCTGTGCCGCAACTGGGTGTAATCAGGCTTTGGCGAAGCAGGGCCGCCATATCCCGTTTATCGTTGACAAAGGCTTGCATCTGGGTGCGATAGAGCGTGCTCAGGGATTCTGTGGTTTCGGTGGTGATTTCTTCTTCTCGGGAGGTGGGAATGCCTCCCCAGGCAATAATGCCGCCCCGGTCAAGAAAGGTCGACACTTCATTGTTTAAAGCCGCCATTTTGTCAAAAAAACCATGGGCATCAAAACTGAGAATGTCGATGGCACTACCCAACAGTGTCGACCAGTCGGTGTTGGCACAAACATGGATACCAGCCAGACCTCCGGCTTGATGAATGGCCTCGGCAACCTCGTTGATTATTTCTTTGACCTCCTCCGCGGTAACACCGATAAATGCGGAAGAACCCAGACCGACAAGGGCGGGTTCGTCAATAAACTGGAGTACAGGCTTGCCGGAGATCTCGGCGAGTAGCCGAGTCTGCCATGCAGCCTTCAGGCTGATTCCTTTGATGACCATATCGCGAATGGTATCGTCAAAATATCCTGCTTTGCCCTGTCGGTCCTTGATCCCGGTTAACATTGTAAACGGGCCGGTGACCTGGCCTTTTACTGCGACGAGATTATTACGTTTGGACAGGGCGTCGGCAAAGAGATAGAGTCCGGCTGCCCTTTCCCTGCTTACCTTAAACCGTGAATTGGTAAGGGTTGCCGGATCTTCCACAACGGCCAGGTATTCTTCGTAAAAAGCGAGCATTTCCTCTTCAAAGCCGGGGCGATTGATATCAAAAATGATGCGACCTTCCGGGTCGGCAAGATTTTCTTCCGTTATGCAGGGCAGACCTTCGGCAAATTGCGGCATCATCTGCTCGTAGGGATTGTGAGGAAGCTGCGGCCAAAGCGGAATTTCCGGCGTGGCGTTAAAAATCCATTGCAAAGCTTTATCATGTTCAGTCAACGGTACGCTGCCTATCAACACCGGCATGCCGTCGGCCGAGAATCGACCTGTTGTTTCGGTCGTCATTGTTTTACCTCGTTTTTTATCAATTGTCGGAGCTGAAAAAGCCTCGCCACCGACGGTGGAAATGTTATAACTCACTGTATTTCCCTATAGTACATGTAGCGTTTTTGGTTTTTTACGAGTTCATCATCAATTCAGTGCCGGGAAATTCACTGGTGGTTATCAGAATATGTTATCTGCAGATGTCGTTTCTGTCATGTGTGAGATTTTTTGTTCAAGCTTTCTATACCTAGTGCGAACGCTGGCCGATGTCAATTTTTTTCAAGAACCGCCAGGCATTCGATGTGGTGGGTCTGGGGAAACATATCTACCGGATTAACTGAGGTGAGCCGATAACCCTCCCGGGTGAGTGTTTGCACATCTCGGGTCAGTGTAGCGGGATCACAGGAAATATAGAGGATTTTATCGGCTTGCAGGCTGGGCAGCATTGTGGTCGACCGTCCGAGACCCTGGCGGGGAGGATCAAGCAGGATAGTATCATAACGGTATCCTTGAGCACAAAGTCTTTGCAGGTGATGGCTGACATTGCCACAGATGAAGCGGCATCCATCTCTTCCGGCATCTTGAGCGTTTTTTTGTGCCGCCTGAATGGAAAAGGTGTTGTGTTCTATTCCCGTGACCTCAGCTCCGGCAAGGGCCAGGGGAATCGAGAAATTACCCATGCCGCAGAACAGATCCAAGACTTTTTTACCATCGACCGGGCCGGCCTTTTTTAGGGTGAGGTTCACCAATTGCTCATTCTGTTCCGGGTTAACCTGGAAGAAACAGCGGCTGTCCCAGCCTAATGTATATGTATGGCTACCTAGAGAAAAAGATTGCTGGAGAAGAAGCGGTTTCGAGACAAAGGTGGTCTTTCGTTGTCTCTGCAGGGAAAGCCCTCTGAGGCCGGTTACCTTTCGCATTGTATCTAGCAGAAGTCGTGGCGGACGTTTTGCTGTCAAGAGATGCAATGTTGCGGTAATCGAACTGTCGGCTGGAGAACAATTCAACTCGACCTGTTTGCAAAAAGCAGAAAGTTCCGTCAGCAGTCCTGAGTGGGTCAGTTGGCTCAATGCTATGTTAAGGGGGGCTGCAGCCAGAGGGCAGTGTCCGATGGGGACAATTTCATTGCTTTGCATTCTGTGAAAGCCGATATTGCCGTTTTCTGCAAGGTGCAACCGTATCGTGTGTCTATATTCGGTAGCTTTTGGTGATGCAATTGGAAGTGGTATTTCCTTCTCCGGAAGTACATGTCCGCGGTCCAGCGTTTCAGCGAGTATTTCTTTTTTTATGCTCAGCTGTTCAGGGTATGGGGAATGCTGTAGAGCACATCCTCCGCAGGTGGTGAATTGGGGACAAAAAGGGGGCACCCGTTTGGGGCTGGGGAGCTCAATATGCAGAAGTTTCGCTTGTATGTATCCGGAAAATCTTTTGATTTCAGCAACTCTGACGCGTTCGCCAACAAGAACGAAGGGGACCATAACGACCATGCCGTCATGGAGGTGGCCAAGGCCGTTTCCTCCCGCTATAATCTTTTTTATTTCAACGGTATGTTCCAATTGCACAGGGGCCTCGTTTAATGCTACCATGGTTTCAGATGTCAGAAGTAAAGAGAGATACCATGTTTTTCCTGTTGGTGATATGAATTGTTGGAAATCAAGAGGGTCAAGATCTCAAGCACCCTCTTCTTTTTGACTTAACAGTGGAGAGTTGTTGTAAACCTGCAATCAGCAAGTTAGATTGTCCGCTAGTGAAAGAAACGTTTGAATCCGTTTGTTGTAGATTTTTTCAAGCCATGCAAGAAATAAAGAACAAACCGAAAATACTGGTCGTGGACGATGAACACGTGCATCGGTACATGTTGACCTCCCTGCTTTCTGAATGGGGGTGGGAGTGTGCCGAGGCGGATGATGGCGTGACCGCGGTTGAGGCTGTTGAGCAGGGACCCTTTGATGCCATCTTGATGGATGTGCGGATGACCGTCATGGATGGCATGGAGGCGTTGCAAAAAATACATGCCATAAACCCGGCCATCCCGGTGGTTATAATGACTGCATATTCCTCCGTTGACTCGGCGGTGGCGGCTATCAAAAAAGGAGCCCATGATTACCTGACCAAGCCTCTTGATTTCGATCGTTTGCGTGAGACGCTGGAGGTGGCGATGGGCCATCGGTCGCAAACCGAAACATCTGCTTTGTCGGGTGAGTCCTTTGGCGATGATGATCGAATTATCGGTTCTTCCGAAACCATGCAGGATCTTTGGGATATGGTACTCCATGTCGCCCCCACAGAAGCAACGGTACTGATTACAGGTGAGTCCGGAACCGGTAAGGAGCTGGTTGCGTCCGGTGTACACTATAAAAGCCATCGGGCCAAAGGGCCCTTTATCAAGGTTAATTGTGCTGCTCTTGCTGAGAACTTGTTGGAATCCGAGCTGTTCGGTCATGAAAAGGGGGCATTTACCGGTGCTGATCTTCAGGAACATGAATTGCAGCGTGTGGGTGGTCAGGAGACCTTATCGGTTGATGTCCGCATTATAACCGCCACCAACCGTGACCTTGAAAATGAGGTTGCCCTGGGTAATTTCAGAGAAGATCTTTTCTACCGGCTGAACGTGGTTGTTCTTGATGTGCCCGCTTTACGTGATAGACAGGGAGACATCCCGTTATTGTCTGAGTATTTTCTTCGCACTTTTGCGGAAAAAAATAATCGTCAGGTAACCGCAATAACACCCGAGTGTATGGATGTCCTCAACCGCTATCCCTGGCCGGGTAATGTTCGTGAGCTGGAAAATTCCATAGAGCGAGCGGTTATTCTCATGCGAGGGGAATACCTTGATATAAACGCTCTGCCGTTGACTATTCAACGCTGGGCCGACAAGCATGCACCAACCGAAGTGGCTGAACCCGCAACCTTGAAAGAGGCGGAAAAGGCGTTGATCCTCAAGACCCTGGAAGAGACAGGAGGGAATCGCAGCGAGGCGGCCAGGCGTCTACAGATTACCCGCAAGACCCTGCTCAACAAGTTGAAAAGTTATGAGGAGCAGGTGGGCTGACAACCTGTCCTTATCGGGAAAAAAACCAACCATGCAACAGTCCGTTTCCTTTCGTTATCTGGCGCTGATGGCGGCCTCACTTTCTGTCCACCGTCTTCTACTTTCCGAACAGGACTTGCCGACTCTCCTCCAGGGAATCTGTGACCGACTTGTCTACGATAAACTGAACCGTTCAGCCTGGATTGTATTGCTCGATGATGAGGTTGGCAGCGTGATCACCGCCGAAACCGGGCTTGGGGAACGTTTCAATCCGATTATGGAACAGTTGCGTAACTCACGATTGCCCAATTGCGGCAGTAAATGCCTGGAGCAGCAAGATGGAGCAGCCATACTCTGCGACGACTGCGATTGCGGAGTTTGCAGTCCTGATGCCGGTGGGCAATGTCAGGCTATTGCCGTTGCCATCCGTTGTCGACCTGGCCTTTTTGGTTTTCTTCTTGTGGAGAATCACTCACCTTTGGGGGCCGACCAGGCCGAGCTGGTTCTCTATGAGGAAGTTGCGGACTCTCTCACCAAGGCTCTCCGGAGGCTGTTTACTGCTGAAGAATCAAGGCAGAGAGAACATGAGTTAAAACAGGTGGAAGAACGGGTTGAACTAGCCCTCTATGCATCACAGGCAGGACTTTGGGATTGGAATATACAAACAGGAGAGATGCATAGCAGCCCCGATCGCAAGGAAATTTTAGATTATAGAGGGGAAAACGGTAAACAGGGGCTCTCTGCATTACAAGGGGTTATTCACCCTGATGATCAAGACAAGGTTCTGCAGGTCCTCAATGATCATCTTGTCGGCAACAGTGACGAATACCGAATAGAATATCGTATTAAGGATAAACAGGGTAACTGGAAATGGTTTCTTGATCGCGGCAGGGTGGTTGAACGGGACGAACAGGATATGCCGGTCCGCATGACAGGTACCCATCTGGACATAACAGGGCAGAAAAAGCAGGATGAAGCCCTGGCCGCTATTCAGCAACAACTGCATGAGGCCGTAGATCATGAACGAAGCTTTTTGCAGACTGTTATCGATGGGGCCGGCGACCCGGTAATGGCCATAGATTGCGAGTATAATATACTTTTGATGAATAAAGTCGCCACCGAAATATTTCAAGTGGATCCCGAAGGCATTCGTCTGGGTGGGCAAAAATGCTATCAGATTTTTTTGGGAACTGATCAGCCATGTACTGACAGGCGATTTCCCTGTCCAGTGCAGGAAGTACAACAAAGAGGTCAGGCGGTTACCCTTGTCCATAATCCCTACCATGGCAATGGGATTAATAATACGTTTGAGATTGAGGTCTCGCCATTGCGGGACAAAGAGGGCAACGTCTATGGGAGCATTGAAGTTGCCCGCGATGTAACGGATCGATTGCGGATTGAAAAAGAGTTGCGTGAGAGTCGATCAAGACTGTACCGCTTGGCCCATCATGATTCCCTGACCGGCCTTCCCAATCGATTATTGTTTAAGGACCGTCTTGAACAGGCCCTGTTGAAGGCTCGTCGAGCCAAAACCCTGGTGGCCATTCTTTTCTTGGACCTGGATCATTTTAAGAATATCAACGACACCATGGGCCATGATGTGGGGGACGACCTGTTGATTGAAGTCGCAGTCCGATTGCTGGCCCAGTGCCGCCAGTCGGATACTGTGGCTCGTTTGGGTGGCGATGAATTTGTTTTTATTCTCGATGACATCGGTGAACGAGGTAATGTTGAAGTCGTTGCCGGCAAGATTCTTGATGCCATGCTGCAGCCTATCATTGTCAACGGCAATGAACTGCAAGTCTCCACCAGTATAGGTATTGCTTTTTACCCTGATGACTCCGATAGCATTGACGGTGTTATCAAGTGTGCGGATACCGCATTATATAAGGCAAAAAAAGATGGGAGGGGGGGGTACCAGATTTTCAGTTCCGAGATGACCATGCAGGATAATCAACACCGTATTGGCTGAAGGGGTTAAGCAGCAAGAACAGCTGCAGTTTTTGCGTGCGTATGGGTGTGATCAGGCGCAGGCCATCAAAGACCAGCCCTGTCGGTGCAGGTCTCGTAAACGGCTTATTATTCAACCTTGATGGACTCGTAAAAAGTCAAAAACGCAAATTGCACAGTACGGAAAAACAATGAGACATAACCTTTCCGCCGTCGATGGCGAGGCTTTTTACGACACCGACAACCTTGAATAATTGTATTTTCGCCTGATCTCGGCGTTATGCTCAAAATTTTATCCTCGGAATATCAACCATATGACTGTGGTAAAATTATTCGCATGCATTGACCTCGAACGAAAATCCTAATTATTCAAGGCACCCATTAGTCGGAAAATTGCAGTTGCCTCGTTGACGGTGTGCAATCCCTGTGGTATGAGGCTAGTTTTTGACCCTTTTAATGTTGTTCTAGTAGGGTGTAATGCTACGTAAATAAAGAATGGTTAAGCGGAGAAAAGAACCATGCGGACCAATATCCTTCATATAGGCGCTGGAGAGCTGACCTATGAGATTAGAAACATCGTCAATGTCGGCAATAAATTACAAAGTCTTGGTGTGCAGGTCAATTGGGAAAACATAGGTGATCCCGTTGCCAAGGGGGAAGAAATTCCCGGATGGATGAAAGATATCGTAGCCGACGCAGTACAACAGAGTGCAACCTATGGCTACAGTCCGACCAAAGGTGTGTTGTCGACCCGGGAGTTTATTGCCAGGGAAACCAATGCCATGGGCGGTGCACAGATAACAGCTGAAGATATTATCTTTTTTAATGGTCTTGGTGATGCCATTTCCAAGGTTTTTGGGTTTCTCAAGCGAACGGCACGGGTCATCGTACCGACGCCAAGCTACACCACCCATTCCTCTGCAGAGGCCGCCCATGCCGGAGATCAACCGGTAACCTACATTCTGGATCCCAATCACTTCTGGTATCCGGACCTGGAGGATATTGAAAATCACATCAAATATAATCCTGCGGTAGCCGGAATTCTGGTGATCAATCCGGATAACCCGACGGGGGCAGTGTATCCGGCAGAGGTCATGCGTTCTATTGTCGAAATCTGCGAAAAAAACGACCTCTTTATAATTTGCGATGAGGTCTACCAGAACATCACGTACAACGGTACCGTTGCGGCACCGCTCTGTACGGTGATCGGTGACAAAGTGCCGGCACTTTGCATGCGCGGAACATCTAAAGAAATGCCTTGGCCTGGCGGGCGCTGCGGTTGGATAGAAGTGTATAACGGTCACCGTGACCCCATGTTTGAGACCTATGTTAACTCCATTTTGAATGCCAAGATGTTGGAAGTGTGTTCAACAACTTTGCCCCAGGTGGTGTTGCCCCAAATAAAAAGTCATCCCGAATACCAGGTGTATCTTGATGAGCGGATCAGGCGCTATGAACGCTTCTCTAATTTGGCCTATGATATTTTAAAAGATACCAAAGGGTTGCTTGTCAATCGGACCAATGGCGCTTTTTATATGAGTGCTGCCTTTGAAGACGGTCTTCTCACCCACCAACAAACGTTACCCATTGCAAACGACGAGGTCCGTAAGACTGTGGAGGCATTGGTAGATGGACCGGATGTTTCGCCGGACAAACGTTTTGTTTATTATTTACTTGCCTCTACCGGAGTTTGTGTTGTGCCGTTGTCGTCTTTTGCCACAGAGCTGCAGGGATTCCGCATTACCCTGCTTGAGCAAGATGAGAAAGAATTTGTTAAGATTTTTACCACGATTTCAAAGACGATTGATCAGTATCTAGCCTCCTAAGTGAACATCGTTTTACCTCTTTGCGTTACATATTTCCTCTGAATTCAGGTAGGTAACGCGGAGCCTTTGTTTAACTTTTATCCTTGATTTTCCTCCCTTGACATGGGTTTTGCCCATACTTATTGTTCCGACCAGATTTTCAGGTTTTGCGGGTGTGTAACCTCATTCTGGTTGCACTCTCCTGTCACGTAAGAGGTGGAGTCATGTCATTCTGTCCTGTTGAAATATTCAGCGGCAAGGGAGACCCTGAGGAGACTGGCGGAAACTGGAACATTGTCTGTCATGTTGTAAATTTTGATGAAGAAGAGGAGTGATCAGGTGGGAAAGGAGAAGAATGTAGAACAGGGTCCGCAGAAGGATGAGGAGCTGGACGTTTCTGAAGATCTCGGTGCCGCAGATGAAGTTGTTGAACCGATAGCGGAAGAAGCTGTTGATGTTGCCGCCCTGGAGGAGGAACTCGCCGAAGCCAAGGATCGTATGCTACGCATTGCCGCCGATGCAGAAAATTTTAAAAAGCGCATGGAGCGGGAAAAAGAGCGGATGCTCAAGTATGCCGGGGAAAATATTCTTCGGGAGTTGTTGACTACGGCAGATAACCTTTCGCGTGCACTTGAACAGGGGCAGGCTGAAGCCGGGGATGCGCAGAAAAAGCTTGATGCGTTGCTTGAAGGAGTTGAACTGACCAGTAAAGGGCTCATTTCCGTCTTGGAAAAGTTTGAGGTCACGCCGATAGATTCCGTTGGCCGTGAGTTCAATCCGGATGAGATGGACGCCTTGACCATGGAAAACAGTGAAGAGGTACCGGTAAATCACGTGCTGCAGGAGTTTGCCAAGGGCTATCGTTTTAAGGACCGTGTGCTCCGTCATGCGCAGGTTGTCGTTTCAAGCGGTAAGGCTGATTGAGTTCTGCTGCCTTACCTTGACAAAAAGGTAATCATGCGCATTGTACCATTCCAGAAAGGCACCGCACATTGTACAGCATCTTGTGATTCCCTGGATCGTTGGATGCGTGAGATTTAAATTGACTGATGAACTAGCTAAATAAACAGCTTCCAGGCTGATGATTGATAACACAAGGAGACAGGAGATATAGACATGGGAAAGATTATCGGAATTGACTTGGGGACCACCAACTCATGTGTTGCCATTATGGATGGTGGAGATCCTAAGGTAATTGAAAATAGCGAGGGAAATAGAACAACCCCGTCTGTTGTCGCTTTTGCTGATAACAACGAACGGCTGGTTGGGCAGGTTGCCAAACGTCAGTCAGTGACCAACCCGACCAGGACCTTGTTTGCGATTAAGAGGCTTATCGGTCGGAAGTTTACCGACGCCGAGGTGAAAAAGTCCATTGAAGTGAGCCCGTTTACTATCGTTGAGGGCCCTGGCGGTGACGCAGTAGTTGAAGTTGAGGGAAACCAATACAGTTCAGCGGAAGTTTCGGCCATGATCCTCGGCAAAATGAAGCAGACTGCTGAAGAGTATCTTGGCGAATCGGTGACGGATGCCGTTGTCACTGTGCCTGCTTACTTCAACGATGCCCAGCGCCAAGCCACCAAAGACGCAGGCAAGATCGCCGGGTTGAATGTCCAGCGCATCATTAATGAACCTACGGCGGCCTCGCTGGCCTACGGTCTTGACAAGAAAGGCGAAGAAAAAATCGCCGTATTTGATCTTGGCGGCGGTACCTTTGATGTTTCTATTCTGGAGATCGGCGACGGCGTTTTTGAGGTAAAATCCACCAACGGTGACACCTTTCTTGGCGGCGAAGATTTTGATATGCGCATTGTCAACTGGTTGGCCGATGAGTTCAAACGTGACCAGGGGGTTGATCTGCGCAATGACAACATGGCCCTGCAGCGGCTGAAAGAAGAGGCGGAGAAGGCCAAGAAAGAGTTGTCAACCGCAATGGAGACCGATATCAATCTGCCATTTATCACCGCGGACGCCTCAGGGCCGAAGCATTTGAATATTAAATTGTCTCGGGCCAAGCTTGAAAGTCTTGTGGATGATCTGATTGAGCGCACTGAAGGTCCTTGTATGACCGCGTTGAAGGATGCCGGTCTCAGTGCCTCCGACATTGATGAGGTTATCTTGGTTGGCGGTATGACCCGTATGCCAAAGGTCCAGGACAAAGTGAAGAAGATTTTTGGTAAGGAACCCCACAAGGGTGTAAATCCGGACGAGGTTGTTGCCATTGGTGCAGCCATTCAGGGCGGCGTCCTGAAAGGCGATGTCAAAGATGTCCTCCTGCTTGACGTAACGCCTCTTTCATTGGGGATTGAGACGCTTGGTGGTGTAATGACCAAGCTGATTGAGAAAAATACAACTGTACCGACCAAAAAGAGTCAGGTCTTCTCAACGGCGGCGGACAACCAGCCCGCAGTTTCGATTCATGTACTGCAGGGTGAGCGGGAAATGGCTCAGGACAATAAGACCATAGGTCGTTTCGAACTTGCCGATATTCCACCGGCCCCTAGAGGAATCCCTCAGATTGAGGTGACCTTTGATCTTGATGCCAACGGTATTTTGCATGTATCGGCCAAAGATATGGGTACCATGAAAGAACAGTCCATCCGCATAACGGCCTCCTCCGGTCTTTCTGAAGAAGAGATCGAGCGGATGCAGAAGGATGCAGAACTGCATGCCGAAGAGGACAAAAAACGCAAGGACTTGGTTGAGTCTAAAAACAATGGCGATTCCATGATCCACATGACCCAGAAAAGTCTGACCGAGCTTGGCGACAAGGTGGATGCTGAAACCAAGGCAAATGTAGAGCGTGAAATCGAAGCGGTGAAGAAAGCCCTGGAAGGCGATGACGTGGAAGCCATCAAGGCGGCTACAGAGCAACTGACCCAGGCATCACATAAGCTTGCCGAGTTGATGTATGCCCAGGCCTCGAAAGAGCAGGGCGGTCCGGAAGGTGGTGCCGGCGGTAGTGCCGGTGCAGCTGGCGGATCGGCAGGAGCCGCAAGCGGTGGAGGTAAAGATGACGATGATGTCGTTGATGCCGATTTTGAGGAAGTGAAGTAAGCCGATTCGAAGAAGAATGTAATCAGGGGAGTGCGGATGTAAATCTGCACTCCCCTTTTTTTGTATTTTTAGTATATAGCTCTGGATAATAAAAAAAACGTATCTTGTAACTCTGACACCGGAAAACAGAACATGAAACGCATCCTTTCAGGTATACAGCCTTCAGGGCAACTGCATATAGGTAATTACTTCGGCATGATGAAGACCATGATTTCAAATATGGAGACCTCTGATCTCTATGTTTTTATCGTCGATCTCCATGCGCTGACTTCTGTCCATGACAAAGAGAGGCTTGGTCAGGGAACGCTGGAAGCCGCGGCCGATTTCCTTGCCCTGGGCCTTGATCCTGATCGTTGTACTTTCTGGGTCCAATCGGATGTGCCGGAGGTGTGCGAATTGATGTGGGTGTTGTCGACCCTGACACCGATGGGGCTGCTGGAACGTTGTCACTCCTATAAGGATAAGGTTGCCAAAGGTATTGCCGCCAGTCACGGCCTTTTTTCCTACCCGGTCCTGATGGCTGCAGATATTTTACTCTTTCAATCCGAGATCGTACCGGTCGGTAAGGACCAGAAACAGCATCTTGAGGTGGCGCGTGATATCGCCATCAAGTTTAATAACTCATTTGGCGAAACCTTTGTTGTTCCGGAACCGGCAATCAGTGAGTCCACTGCCATCGTGCCGGGGCTTGACGGGCAGAAGATGTCAAAATCCTACGGCAATACCATACCGATCTTCCTTGAGGGCAAGCCGCTGAGGAAAAAGGTGATGTCTATTCAGACCGATGCCATACCGGTGGAAGAACCAAAAGATCCTGAAAAGTGTAATCTGTATGCCCTGTTGAAACTTTTTGCTCCGGCTGAGCAGCTTGCCGAGATCCATGAGCTGTATGTGAACGGCGGCGCGGCCTATGGGTATATCAAGCAGGACTTGTACGAGCTGGTTCAGGATTATTTTACCGATGCCCGGACAAAGAAAAAAGAGCTGCTGGCAAACCAGGATTACCTGCGGGAGATTCTTCATAAGGGGGCGAACAAGGCCCGCGGTAAGGCGGTTGAAACCCTTGATCTGGTTCGGAACCGGGTCGGTTTGACGTATTGATTTTTCAGTATATTTACGTTTTGATACGGAAGCTGACCTTGAAACACGCAATTCTCTTGAGCAGTGGCCTTGGCTCAAAAAAAAGCA
>CALZIH010000103.1 GCA_945787305.1 uncultured Desulfobulbaceae bacterium
ATTCCCCTTGACGGCACAACTCAGACGTTTGGCCTCAAGCGAAAACCATAACTTTTTCAAGGTACCTGCTAGAAAATGGTTGGATGTAAAGGTGTAGCAGAGGTTGCTACTAAGCAAGTAATGGGGATGGGACTTGATAATGATCAAGCTTGTGGATGAAATTAAAATTGGTTACCTGAATTACAGAACCATCTCAGCGACAATTCAACCTTACCATTATCGCTGTACAACGATGTTGCGCTCCTCAAGGGCTGTTTTATAATCCCACTTTTTAAGTACTGCCCGAAACTTCTTTTGCAGTTTTTTATCCTCTACAACCTCCCATGCGCAATCGACAACTGCGGCAGCGATTTTTTCTTGTGGCGCGCCTTTTGAAAAACTGACTTTGCCATCGGCATAATCAAACATGGCCTTAAAGGGGTCGAGAAAAGGATAGTCATCCATTTTGTCAACAAATTGTTGTTTCAACAAAACGATTGGATCAGACTTGGTCTTTTTCTGCACCAGACGGGTGAAGTGATCGAGGAACTCCTCCAGCGCAGTATCCAGGTTGGAGAAATACACCTGGTCTCCTGATGCCTGCTGCGCAACGGTGCCTTGACTTGCAGCACTCTTATCTTCTGCCAGAAAATGACCAAGGGAAAAAATAGCCGGACTTTTCTGCAGGTTCTTGAGAAGGTAATTGTATGTCACATCAGAGGGGTCTAAACCACCACTTCCCCAGGAGTAGGAACCACCAACACGTCGGCCATTATTAAAAAAAAGTAAGGCTCCCTCTTTTTTCTCGGTGAGCCGTACATGGACAAATCCGGAAAATTTCTTCCTGTTTAGACGAAAAATCAAATCAGGCAATTGAATATCGGTGGATTTCAACTCAGCCTTCGCTCGTTTGAATTGAGGCATCTGTCCCCAGAAAAAAATAGCACTGGGGTCAAGTTGAAATACCGTAACCCTGAAGTTTTTCTGCTTCAGCTCATCAAGAACCGGTTCAAGACTCGGTGATAATCGGGCATGCTCAGTATTATTCTGCACAACGCCGCGGAGAATTTCCTGCTCATCAAAATAGATAAGGATTTCCTGGGTTGAGGATTTAAAATAGAGGCATCCGGAACCTATTTCACCTTGAAGATGTTCAACAAATTTGTCTATCAACAGGTAATAACTATTAAGTCCTTGCAGGTATGGTTGCTCCTGGGGAATGAGCATTCTTGATACTCCTACTTTTTCGGATTGTTCTTTATGGCGTCTTTATCAGAAGCAGGTATAAAACTATTGCGGATTATCATACAAGCTCAGTTAGCCCTGCTCGACGAGGGGATTGGTTGTCTTCTCCTCCAATGGAAACAGGAGCTTTTCTTGGTGTATCTGCCAATTTTTTAGCGGTGATTTTTCCGTGCTATTTTTTCAACCTACCGATGGCTGCCTTGATGGAGTAACGCATACGCTCAAAAGCGGCAGCGAGTTCCCGCACCTCGCTTGGGCCCTTGCGATCAACTGTCAGGTCAAGTTCACCCAGGCTGATACGGTTGACGACATCTGTCAGCTCGATCAGGGGTTTGGATATCGACCTGGCAATAAGGAAAAAGATAAAGACACCACCAAAGAATAACGCTCCCATAATGGATAGGGAAAGAGGAGAGAACAATGCCTTGTAGATATCGTGGTCAACCTCAGAAATATATGTGCCGATATGAACTGCACCGCCGCTTTCTTGTAACAGAAGCCCTTTATCCTGAATCATTTGTCCACCAACTACGAAACGGGCAAAATTTTCCGTTACTCCTCCCTCAAGAGGATTTTTTTCTATTACTTCACGGGGAAATCCTTCAGCCTTGACCCTGGCGGCAAAGACTTGGTCAAAATTGGAAAGATCGTTAAATAAACCGGCAACGACTATTCCCTTTTTATTGACAACCGCAGCATACGCTACTCCGGGCAACTGACTAACACGATTTACCTCTTTGTTTACTTGAGGATAGTTGGCATCAAGCAGCGGCTGCTGGACTGAACCGGCAAAAATTGTAGTGATGGCTGAAGTCCGCAGAACAACCTGCTCGTTAATAACCTGAGGGATATATTTGAAATAAAGAAAAGCAAGGGCTGCGGCAATGGAAATAAAACCGATAGATAAAGCGAGCAACAGGTAAAAGCCAATGGAAAAGCCTTTACCTCGTCGTTTCGTTTTCTTTGCCCTGTCTTCGGTTTTCTTCTCTTGTTCTGCAACCTTCCCTTCCGACTGCTCGGGTTGGGGTTGTTCTCTTTTTGCCTCGGTTGTGTTATCCCCTGCTTTGTCTTCGTTTGACCCATCCGGTTGTTTACCCCGATCATCACCAGGTCTTTGCACTACAATAATATGCCCGCATTCTTGACAGGAAAAACGGGCTCGCTGACCCTGCATCTTATGTTCGTCAATATTATATTTTTTTGCGCAGTCTTCACAAATTACCAGCATCAACCTTTCTCCTTATCGATGTATAGGCGTGCAAACCGGAGCGTATTGTATAAACGTCAAATGAAACAGCCTCAAACAAGCCTTTCCTGTAAGGTCAAAGCTTAAAAGGGAGTGTTTGGGAAGAATCTTCACATCACAAACTATCTTATATTATGTTATATATTCTAAAAAATTAGAGGTCAATTTTTTTTAAAATTAAAAGCTGACCCCCTTTGCGCGGACCAGCACAAATCATAGACAAAATCATTGATAAAAACCTGTCCAATTTGGTCTTGGCAACTGCGTTGGAGTACTGATGAAATATTTTCAGCAGGAAAAGAGTCGGGGAGGACTAACAAGTCCGCCCCGTCAGGAAGTTTTGCAGCCAAAAGCCTGCCTCTTTTCGGCAAATGGTGAGGAGGGGGTAAAGTATGAATGAACAAACAACCTGTCCGACAATACTGAGGATCTATTTGTTAATTTTTTTCAATAGCCAGGCCATATTCTTGCCAAGATTGCGCATAACCTCAATCCCTTCGTCATCGCCTGCAACGTCGCCTTTCTCACGGCCGATACCGATGTTCCAGTAGGAGGATCCGACTATAATCATCTGGCCGATGGTGAAAAAATGATTAATCGAATCAAAAACATGAATTGCGCCACCGCGACGACGCGCAACCACTGCGGCTCCGACTTTGCGGCGAAACATGTCTCCGTTAGCTCTGGAGACCATACCACAACGATCTATTACCGCTTTTAGCTCGGTACTGAGATCGGCAAAATAGGTGGGACTGGCGAGAATGATCCCATCAGCCTCATCCATTTTTTCGATGCACTCATTGATACAGTCCTTTTCAACGACACAACGCCTGTCTTTACGTTTAAAACATTGATAACAGGCAATACAACCATGCGGATGTTTTCCTGCCAATTGAACCAGCTCAGTGGCAATACCCTCTTTTTCCAATTCCTCAAAAACATAGTTAACCAGTTGAGCGGTGTTACCGTCCTTGCGGGCACTACCGTTTATCGCGACAACTTTCATATGACAAACTCCTTACAGTTCTTCTTCTTCACTCATTACTGCTCTGGGCAGGTTCTGAACATCGATCTTTTTCGCCTCCTCAATCCCCCGTCGCAAAGCCTTACTGTTCATCTCTTCAGTGCCTTTCGGCACCCTGGCAAGAAGGGCCGTTTCCAGATTGGCAAGGTCGACTCGGCCGGAAAGTAAACCTATCGCACCAAGTGCAACCATGTTGGCCACCAGTTCGCGACCAATCTCCTCCTTGGCTATTTGGGTAAAAGGTATGGAGATGATTCTGCTGGTTGGGTACTGTTCAACCAGTGTTGAATCCACGACCAAGAGTCCGTTTGCTTTAAGATCAAAAAAGTAAGCGTCACAAGCTGCCTGATTCATTGCCAGCAGCAGATCAAGTTCAAGTGCTTTCGGGTAATCAATGGGATAATCGCTGATGACAACTTCAGCCTTTGATTTTCCACCTCGTGCCTCAGGTCCGTAACTCTGGGTCTGGCAAACATGCTTACCGTCATAAACGCCTACCGCCTCGGCAAAGACAACGGCAGCGGTGATCAACCCCTGGCCACCGGAGCCACTGAAACGAACTTCATATCGGTCGTGTTTCTCGCGTTGGGTCTTCATGCTTTTTCCCTGGATTCATGAGCTCGCTGGCGAACTTTCACATATTCCTCGGTGGATATGGGAAGTTCGCGGTCAACAAGCACCCCAATGGTGGTTTTACCTTCAAGTTCTTCCGGGCTGAGTTCTGCAGCCTTGTTGACGGTCACAGCCTCTTCCTTGAACTGTTTTAACATATCCACTGCTCCGCCAAGCTTGTTTCTTCTTCCATATTGAACATGACAGTTGGAGATCACCTCGACAACTGCAAATCCCCTTTTTTCCATTGCCTGTTCTATCAAACGATCTATGAGATGAGCATGGTAAACCGTTGCTCTGGCAACAAAAGATGCGCCGGCAGTTACGGCCAGCTCGGCAATGGAAAAAGCCTGCTCAATATGGCCATAAATCGAAGTGGTCGATGTTGCGCCAAAAGGGGTTGTCGCTGAATACTGCCCGCCGGTCATGCCGTATATGGAATTATTAATAATAATTGCCGTCAGGTTTAAATTCCTGCGTGCAGCATGGATAAAGTGATTCCCACCAATGGCCATTGCATCCCCATCTCCCATGATGGTCACCACATTCAAGGAAGGATTGGCCAGCTTTACTCCGGTTGCAAATGTTAATGCACGGCCGTGGGTGGTATGCAGGGTGTTGAAATCGAGATAGGTGGGCATTCTGCCGGAACAACCGATGCCAGAGGCGAGAACGACCTCATCTCTGCTGAGTTCAAGACGAGAAATGGCACGCAGCAGTGCTGCCATGACAATACCGTTGCCGCAGCCGGGACACCAGACATGGGGGAACTTTTTATTATGACGCAGGTATTTGTGACGAAGATCCTGTGCTGATATAGGCATTGCGCAATCCCGATCAGAGTTTAATTAGATGTTTGAATATTTCCAACGGCGTAATGAATTTGCCGTCAATGCGGTTATGTTTGGCCACCCGACAATCTGATTGATTCACCCGTTGTACCTCTCGACTGATTTGCCCCATGTTCATTTCCGGGACCAACGCTGCCCGGCACTGTTTGAGTAGGGGAGCGACGGTTCCCCGTGGAAAGGGAAACAGAGTGATCAGCTGCAGTAAACCTGCTTTAACACCATGTTGCCGGGCGTCCTCAACAGCGCGTAAGGCTGAACGAGCAACCGCACCGTAGGCGATGACGAGTACCTCGGCGTCGTCAAGGAAAAAACCGCGCGACATTTGGATATCGGGAAAACCTTTGGTTATCTTACTGGTCAATCGTTTATGAAAACTCTCTATCTCTTTGGGATTCTGGGTAGGAAAACCATGTTCATCATGGATTAACCCGGTTATATGGTGCCGATGGCCGTCACCCAATGCGGCCATCGGCGGAACGCCGCGACTGTCTCCTTCATACGGCTTGTACCAGTCAGGAGGGACGCTTGGCCGGATGCGATCTATAACTTTAATTTCCTTTGTTGCAGGCAGGCGAACACATTCCCGGGTATGGGCGACAACTTCATCAGAGAGTATGATGACTGGTACTCGATATTTCTCCGAGATATTAAAAGCCTTGACCGTAATCGAAAAACAATCCTCAACAGAAGAAACCGCGAGCACAACTATTGGATGATCACCATGGGTACCCCAACGTGCCATCTGCACGTCACCTTGAGCAGGATTAGTAGGCAGACCGGTAGATGGTCCACCGCGCATCACATTGACAACCACGCAAGGCGTTTCCGTGACGCAGGCAAAACCGAGATTTTCCTGGATCAGGGAAAAACCGGGACCGGAAGTTGCGGTCATCGATTTCAACCCTGCCAAAGATGCACCGATAACCGCTCCCATACCGGCTATTTCATCTTCCATCTGAATAAAAGTACCACCTGCCAGCGGTAAGAGTACCGATAACAATTCACCTATTTCAGAGGCCGGCGTAATGGGATACCCAGCAAAAAAACGGCAGCCCACAGCCATTGCACCGTGAACTATCGCCTCGTTGCCCTGGAGGAGTTGACGCTTGGTTGGTTCTTCAGACATCGTCCTTTCTCCTCTTTGGTTTCCGGCTTGATACGGTTATGGCGAAGTCAGGACAGTGAATCTCGCAAAACCGGCAGCCGATACAGCGATCGGGTTCTTCCATGATAGGCTTACCGTTTTTATCGCTGCCGATAATCTCTTGCGGGCAAAACGCCATGCATATACCGCACCCCTTGCACCAGTCTAGGTAAAAAGAGACATCATATAATTTCTTTTCCCTGGAAGGGGCACCATCCTGTTTTTCACCGCTATCGGCCGCTGCCTGTGTAGTTTTTTTGACCATCAATTTCCTCCGGGCGGTTCGAGCCAATACGCTTCCGACCCCAGTCTCCCGATATGTAAAGTATTAGGTTCTCTTTTTCGCATACCCGCTCCACCTGTAAAAAGCAAGGGAATCTCAGGTGAGGAATTTCGCAAAAATGCGCTTTGCCAGAATAAATACTTGTCAGAACAGGACAAGCTGAATATAAAATGTACGTTTATAGCAACACGTATCTTTTCAACCAATTCAAAGGAGGTATTGATGAAAAAAGGACTCATGTATTCCATCGTGGCTGGTGCAGCTCTAATGTTATGTGTAACTTCAGCCCAGGCAAAAACCACGTTTGTCACCATCGGCACCGGAGGCATCACTGGTGTCTACTACCCGACAGGTGGAGCCATTGCTAAAATGGTCAACAAAAAGAAGAAAGAGTACGGTATCCGCGCAACCGTAGAATCCACCGGCGGTTCGGTATTCAATGTCAATGCGGTAATGAACGGCGATCTGGAGTTTGGTGTTGTACAATCCGACCGTCAGTTCCAGGCAATCAACGGCCTTGCCGAGTGGAAAGACAAGGGCGCACAGAAAGATCTGCGAGCGGTTTTTTCCATCCACCCGGAATCCGTTACCTTGGTTGCCGCAGTTGATGCTGGTATTGCGGATATCAAAGACCTGAAAGGAAAGAAAGTCAATATCGGCAACCCTGGTTCCGGTCAACGTCAGAACGCCATTGACGCACTGGAAGCAGTTGGTATCAATCCCGAAAAAGACCTGCAGGCAGAAGCTGTTAAGGCCTCTGAGGCACCTGGTCTTCTCCAGGACGGCCGCATTGACGCTTTTTTCTATACCGTTGGTCATCCTTCCGGAGCGATCAAAGAGGCAACCTCCGGAGCACGCAAGGTTCGTTTTGCCACGGTTACCGACATGGATAAACTGTTGGCCCAGTATCCGTATTACGCAAAGTCTGCCATTCCCGTTGCCATGTATCCCGGTGCTCAAAACGACAAAGATGCAGCTACGTTTGGTGTTAAGGCTACCTTTGTAACCTCTGCCAAAGTTCCGGACGAGGTAGTTTATGCCATCACAAAGGAAGTATTTGACAATTTCGATGAGTTTAAAAAACTCCACCCAGCATATTCCACACTGACCAAAGAGTCCATGCTTGACGGACTTTCAGCCCCGATCCACCCAGGTGCGATGAAGTATTATAAAGAAGCAGGCTTGATCAAATAAACCATTTGATCCCTGAGGCGACAGCTCATCTGGCTGTCGCCTTTTTTTGTGCCGGTTCTTTATTGCTGAAACACAGAAGAGCCGGCACAAAAAACAATACGCTCTCAGATCCGCCGGAGAATTCCATGAGTAAGATTCGAATCGAAAAGATTGAAGATGAAGGCCTGGAAATTGCCCGCAAACTCGCCGAGGAGGAAGAAGGCATAGGGCGAAAGCCCAAAGGATGGCAGAAATATCTGATTCCCACCATTGCCGTTTGCTGGAGCCTGTTTCAACTTTCCCTGCCTAAATGGTTCCTGCTGGACACCACCTATATCCGGGCTATTCACCTAGCCTTTGCCCTTACCCTGGTATACCTCAATTATCCTTTGTTTAAAAAACCTGTTTTCGGTTTTAAATACTTCTCCGAGCATAAAAAAATTCCGATTCTGGATATGATCGTTGCCGTCCTGGCCGCTTTTGTGGCCCTGTACCTGATCCTTTACTATGATGATATCACTACCCGCTATGGCTCGCCCAACCTGATGGACAGAGTGGTCGGTATAGGGCTGGTCGTTCTATTGCTCGAAGCTGCCCGGCGAACCATTGGCCCTGCCTTGCCGGTTATCGCCTCGTTTTTTATCGGTTATTCTTTCCTGGGTCCGTATATGCCCGACCTGATTGCCTTCAAGGGAACATCCCTTGATCGGTTTGTCGGTCAGATGACCATGTCGACCGAAGGCATTTACGGTATACCACTTGACGTATCAGCGACGATAGTTTTTCTCTTTGTTCTTTTTGGTGCCATGCTCGACAAGGCCGGTGCCGGCCATTATTTTATCCAGCTGGCCCTCAGCCTGCTCGGAAGATTCAAGGGGGGACCGGCCAAGGCCGCTATTATGGGTTCCGGCTTGACCGGACTGGTTTCCGGTTCAAGTATTGCCAATATTGTCACCACCGGCACCTTTACCATCCCGATGATGAAAAAGGTCGGATATCCAGCCACCAAGGCGGCAGCAACAGAAGTCGCGGCTTCCACCGACGGACAGCTTGCGCCGCCGATCATGGGCGCAGCCGCATTTATCATTGCCGAGTATGTCAACGTCAGGCATCAAAGCTTGGCATCAAGGGCTTGCCCAAGAGTGAATTACCGCCGTTTTTCAAAACCCTTATGAGCGGAATCCACTACCTTATCCCGCTTTCCATGTTGCTTTATGAACTGATTGTCGTTCGACACTCCCCTGAGCTGGCCGCGTTCAACGCGATCATGGTTCTGGCAGTTATCATGATGATTCAAGAACCGGTTATTGCCTACCTGGAAAAGAAACCGATTGGGCCTGCTGTCAAGCAGTCATTTCTCAATATCATAGAGTCCTTGGCCTCCGGGGCACGAAATATGGTCTCCGTCGCCCTGGCCACTGCAGCTGCAGGAATCATTGTCGGAGTCGTCGCCCTGGGCCTTGGCAACCTTATCTCGGAAATAATTGATGTCCTCTCCATGGGCAATGTATTTCTGATGCTGGTTATCACCGCCATTGCCAGCCTCATAATCGGTATGGGCTTACCCACCACCGCCACCTATATCGTTATGGCCTCGTTGACTGCGCCGGCGATAGTGACCATAGGCGCGATGCAGGGGTTTATCGTGCCGCTTATGTCAGCCCACCTTTTTTGTTTTTACTTCGGTATTCTAGCCGACGACACTCCTCCTGTGGGCCTTGCTGCCTATGCTGCGGCAGCCATTGCCAAGTCTCCCCCCATTGCCACTGGCATTCAGGGATTCATGTACGATATCAGGACGGCAATCCTGCCCTTTATGTTTATCTTTAACAGCGACCTCATCCTCCACAATGTCTATTCCTGGAGCCAGGGGATTCTTATTTTTGTGATGACCTGTATGGGGAACTTTGCCTTTGCTGCTGCCACACAGGGCTGGTTTGTGGCGAAAAACAAAATATGGGAACTGCCCTTATTTCTTTGTGTCACCTTTATCCTGATGCGGCCCGACCAAATAGCTAGCTGGCTAGGAATGGCCCATGAGCAGCGTTATTGGACCTATTTGATCGGTCTTTCTATTTTCGGGTTGTTGTATCTGATACAGCGCCCCAGGATCAAAGAAGTTCCTCCGGCATTTACGCAAATGGCATAACACAATATATATTGGAGATACCGCACATGAGCTCTATAAAGAAAATTATGGTGCCCCTGGCTTTTTCCCCTTTTTCCGAGGGGGTATTGGATTATGCTGCAGAACTAGCCGGAGCACTTGATGCAGAATTACTCCTGGTTAATGTAATAAATGAACGCGACATCGAAGCCGT
>CALZIH010000104.1 GCA_945787305.1 uncultured Desulfobulbaceae bacterium
AGTGGTACAAAAAAGGCTTTGATGAAGATCAGATGAAGGCAATCAAGGCTGAGGCTGCTGACAGGTACGGAGAAAAGAAATAACAAAATCTGCCGTTGTTTGTTTAGAGTAAAACTGAGCCCCGGTTTCCTTGTTGGGAATCGGGGCGTTTTTATGGCAGAACACTTACCTCATGGAGTGGAAGAACATGATGATCAAATGCAGGCTGTCTACGGTTTTTTTGGTATTGTTCTTGGGGGAAATTTTTTTGTTTTCCGGTACCGCCGGTGCGGCTGGATCGCTCCTGGCCGACGTTGTGTCATTGCAACTGGGATGGAATGGATATGTCATTGGTAAGCAACTCGATGGTGTGCAAAAAAAAGTTGCCGAAAACAATCCGTTGCAGGGAGCATACGAGGGGACCTATAAATTTGCCGATGCAGATTTGCATATTGTTGCCGATTTGAAGACAGACAGAGTGCTTGCCCTGTACAAGCAGAAGAAAAAGGCTGATAAACAACAACTCAAAGCAATGGTGGTTGAGCTTATGGGCCGCTTTGGTGAACCCACAACCATGGCGCATGACAAAATCCTTTACTGGGCATTTAATAAGCATGGCTCGGTCTCAGAAGAGGCTTTCAACAAGGCCAAAAAAGTGCAGCAGACCACGGAGCTTGCAATTATTGCCACAGTAAAGCTGAATTCGGATATGGAGATAACTCCGGATCCAGAAAAGGTTGAGGGCCAGGTGCAACAAGCAGAGCCTGCACCGGGCACAATCTATTTTATCATTACCTCGGATCCCCTGCTCAGGAGCTTTATGGGGGAGCAAACACAATAAAGGCATCCTAAAGAACACCTTGGAAAAATGATTCTATCCGGTGCCGATTTCCCGGATTTGACATTTTCTTTATCCTCGGCTATATTTCTCAGGTTTTGATAGGCTGCCGTGTCCAGTTGAGGGCATCGGACGGCCTTTTCTTTTGTAATTATCTCGAAACAGGAGTTTTTTATGGCCAGTGTGGTGGTGGTCGGCACCCAGTGGGGTGACGAAGGCAAGGGGAAAATTGTCGATCTGCTCACGAATTATGCAGACTGCATAGTACGTTTTCAGGGCGGTAATAATGCCGGGCATACCCTGGTGGTTGACGGGGAAAAATACGTGTTTCATATTATTCCGTCCGGAATCCTCTATGAGGATAAAGCCTGCATGATCGGTAATGGCGTGATAATCGTCCCCGGCGTCCTGCTTTCCGAGATGGAAGAACTCAATGGCAAAGGGCTACCGGTGACGCCCACTCGATTGATGATCAGTGAAAACGCTCACCTTATCATGCCCTACCATCAGATGCTTGATCAAGCCCGTGAGGCAGCGCTTACCAAGGGAAAGAAAATCGGCACCACCGGTCGCGGTATCGGTCCCTGCTATATGGATAAAGTCGGTCGGGTGGGTATCAAAGCCGGAGACCTCCTTGATCCGGCACAGTTCACGGAAAAACTCCAGTCAAATATCGAGGAAAAGAATTTTTATTTGAGTAAACAGTATGGTGCTGAGGCCGCTTCCTTTGAGGTCATCAAAGCACAGTTCGACGCATTTGCCGAAAAACTGGCCCCCTTTATCGGTAATGTTTCCATGGAGCTGGATAAAGCCAGACGGGATGGGCGGAATATTCTGTTTGAGGGAGCCCAGGGCACCCAACTCGATATTGACCATGGAACCTATCCATTTGTTACCTCCTCCAATACCATTGCCGGTAATGCCTGTATCGGTTCCGGATTCGGTCCGGCTCACATCGATGAGGTTATCGGTATCCTCAAGGCGTATACGACCCGGGTCGGTGAAGGCCCCTTTCCCTCCGAGTTGCCGGAGGGTGACAAGGTGGGTGATGAACTGCAGGAGAAGGGCGGAGAATTCGGTGCAACCACCGGTCGTCGCCGTCGCTGCGGCTGGCTGGATATGGTGGTTGCAAATGATGCCGTGCGGCTCAACGGTTTGACCGGCCTGGCAATTACCAAACTCGATGTGTTGTCCGGCCAGTCTAAACTGAAGATCGGCCGTAAATATACAATTGAGGGCAAGGAATATAACTGTATGCCCGGCAATATACGAAAGACCGCTCTGGCTCAGCCCGTGTATGAAGAGGCGGACGGTTGGGATGAAGATATTACCAAGGTACGTGATTATGATGACCTGCCGCAGAAGGCCAAGGACTATATGAAGCGTATTGAGGATATTTCAGGTGTTGCGCCGGTTATTGTATCGGTGGGGCCTGATCGTGAGGAAACTCTGCTTTTGCGCAACCCCTTTGAAAAATCATAATAAGAGCTGCCGGGGCTTGTCAGTTATTTGAAAATGATTACAGAATAAGCTATTCTACGAAAAGAATTCTAAAATTTGAGATATGTTGCAGGCCGTTATCTGCAACAGTCATATATGGAGAAAATGAACTATGGCTCGTATTACCGTTGAAGATTGTCTGGAAAAGGTTGGCGATGATAATCGATTTTCCCTTATTCATCTTGCAGTGGAACGTATTCGTCAGCATCGGGATGGTGAACCGTTTCTTGTCTCGGGGAAAAATAAAGAAATTGTCATGACCTTACGAGAAATTGCATCGGGTGAGGTTACCTTTGACAATATTTTCGATCTTCCTCAGCAGAGAAGAGCTCAGGATGCTCAAAATAATCCTGAAAGTGTCGATGAAGAGGGAGAAACTGCTACTGAAAAGTAGTTAGGGAGAAGAGAGCCTCAGTTGATGGTGAAACTGGCGGCTGATATGTTGTTTTCCCCTGTTTTTAATTGAAATTTTTCCTGTTTGTCAGTGTGGTCGAAATATTATGAGCAGATGTTATTATGAAATTCTTGAGGTCTCCCGAGATGCCAACAACGATGTGATAAAGAAGTCATATCGAAAGCTGGCTATGCAATATCATCCGGATCGTAATCCCGGGGACACCGAAGCCGAGGCAAGTTTTAAAGAGGCTGCCGAGGCGTATGAAGTGTTAAGCGATGCGAAAAAACGACAGATATATGATACCTACGGCCATGATGGTCTGAAGAATACCGGTTACAGCGGCCCGGGATCGAGTGAGGATATCTTCTCGCACATGAGCGATATCTTTGGCGACCTGTTTGGCTTTGGTGGTGGGCGACAGCGCGACCCCAACGGCCCCGTTGCCGGTGATGATCTTCGCTACGACCTTGAAATTTCCTTTATGGATGCCGTACACGGGGTCGAAAAAGAAGTCGAAATCACAAAAAGGGAAACCTGTTGGACCTGTGAAGGTTCCGGGTCGCGTCCAGGGCATAAATCCCAGACTTGCCCCAGTTGCCGAGGCCGAGGCCAGGTCATTCGTTCCCAAGGGTTCTTCCAGGTCAGTTCCACCTGCCCCCAGTGTCATGGCAGTGGTCAGGTCATTGTTGAGCCGTGTACGGACTGCAGTGGTTCGGGCCTGGTCAACCGAAGCAAGAAGGTCAACCTGAAAATTCCAGCCGGGGTTGACACCGGTTCAAGAATGCGGCTTACCGGAGAAGGTGAAGGGGGGCGTAGAGGCGGACACTCCGGCGATTTGTATGTGATTATTCATGTCAAGGCCCATGAGTTCTTTCAGCGTGATGGCCAGACTATTTATCTCGCCTATCCTTTACCCATGGTTCGGGCCGCACTTGGCTGTGAAATTGATGTGCCGACCATTGAAGGCACGGCATCGTTGAAAATTCCTGCCGGTACCCAGTCAGGTCAACGCTTCACCCTTCGTAGTGAAGGGGTTGCCAGCCTGCGGGGGCGTGGCAAAGGGGACATGATCGTGGAATTGCAGGTACAAACCCCGACCAAGTTGAGCAAGCGACAAAAAGAATTGCTTTGTGAATTTGATGACCTTTGCTGTGACCAGGAAGAAGAGGGCTTTTTTTCCCGTCTTTTCCATGGCCATCTTGGTCGACAGAAGAAAAAAGAAGAAGTTCGTGAGGACTGAGTTATGACCGCCGAACCTGCATTTACCCATTTTGACAGTTCCGGCAATGCTCGAATGGTCGATGTGAGCGGTAAGTGCGAGTCCAAGCGCCAGGCAACGGCCCGAGGACGAATCACGCTATCTGCTTTAGCCTATTCCATGGTGCGGGCAGGTTCAATAAAAAAAGGTGATGTGCTTGGAGTGGCTCGCATTGCCGGAATTATGGCGGCGAAAAAGGTCGATCAGTTGATTCCCCTCTGCCATCCGCTTGCTATCACCGGTGTCGATATTAATTTTTGTTTTCTCGATGACCAGCAGGCCATAGAGATCGAGGCGACCGTTGGTATCACTGGCAAAACCGGTGTGGAGATGGAGGCTCTGACAGCAGTTTCCGTTACCGCGCTGACCATCTATGACATGTGCAAGGCGGTTGATAAGGAAATGGTGATATCAGAAGTATGTTTACTGGAAAAAAGCGGTGGTAAAAGCGGTGATTTTAAACGTTCATAAAATTTCGCCCTTATGATAAAGTTAACACCAATTACGCTTTAAATAAAACAGCTCACCGGAGAACTGTTATGAACGATACTGAACTGCAGAAATTAAAAGAACAACTTGAGGGAATGAAAAAGGACATCTATTCCGATGTTGAACAAACTCTGACAGAGATGAATGCTCAGTCCGGAAATATTCCCGACCCCAATGACCGTGCCAGCGTTGAATCGGATCGAAGTTTTGAACTGCGCCTTCGTGGTCGAGAACGCAAATTGATGGAGAAAATCGATGAGGCTATTGCTCGCATTGAGGATGGAACTTACGGCATTTGTGATGATTGTGGTGAGGATATAGCCGTAAAAAGGCTTGAAGCCAGACCGGTTGCCAAGTTCTGTATTGATTGCAAGACCAAGCAGGAACAAAGGGAAAAGGAACAGGGACGGTAACCGCCTATGCCAGAATTACGCAAGGATCCTATCCTGGGACGTTGGATAATCATCGCCCAGGAACGCAGTAAACGACCCACCGATTTTATTATTGACGACATTGAAACCAAGGGTGGGTTTTGTCCGCTGTGCCCAGGCAATGAAAAAACTACACCGCAAGAAGTGCTTGTCTATGGCAGAGAAACGGGTATGCCGGTGAACTCATCGAACTGGCAACTCCGTGTGGTGCCTAATAAGTATCCGGCCCTGGTGATTGAAGGGGAACTTGATAAACAGGGGGAAGGGTTATACGATCGCATGAATGGCATTGGCGCCCATGAAGTGGTCATTGAAAGTCCCCATCATGAAGATCGTTTTTCCTACCTGCCGCACCAGCAGATGATGCTTACGTTTCGAGCCTTTCGTGATCGAATTCGCGACCTCTCTAAAGATCCCCGCTTCCGCTATGTAATGATCTTTAAAAATTTCGGTAAAGCTGCCGGTGCCTCTTTGGAGCATTCTCACTCCCAACTCGTCGCTTTACCGGTATTGCCGCGGATGGTGAAGTCCGAACTTGACGGCAGTCTATCCTATTTCAAGTATAAGGACAGATGTGTGTTCTGTGACATCATTCGCCAGGAGATACAGCAAGACGTCCGGCTGGTTTGTGAAAATGATTTTTTTGTCACTATTACGCCTTTTGCCCCCAGAACACCCTTTGAGATGTGGATTATGCCCCGAAAACATAACTCTTCCTATGTTGAACAGGATGACCACTCTCTTTCCGCTTTAACCGAGATCTTTGCTGAAACCTTGCGTCGGCTTGATGCCTGTATACCCGGTATACCGTATAATTTTGTTCTTCATACCCAGCCTCTCAGGTCGGAGTCGCTTGAACATTATCATTGGCATTTTGAAATAGTTCCCAAATTAACGAGTATCGCCGGTTTTGAATGGGGATCCGGTTTCTATATCAATCCAATGCCTCCTGAAGATGCCTGCCGGTATCTACGGGCGGTTGAGCTTTAGGAGGAACCAGTGGCCGAGAAAAAAATACTCCTGGTTGATGATGAAGAAGGTATTCAGCTTCTCTACAGGGAAGAATTTGAGGATGAGGGATACAGTGTTGACTCCGCCTATAATGGTGAAGAAGCCCTGGACCGTTTTAAGAAGAACCCTCCCGATTTAGTCATACTTGATATTAATATGCCCGGTATGAATGGTATTGAAGTGTTACGGCAGATGAAGGAGATAAAACCTGAATTGCCGGTAATTCTTAGCTCAGCCTACCAGGAGTATAAACAGGACTTCGGTACCTGGGCATCGGAGGAATATATTGTTAAATCCGCCAATATGGATGAGCTGAAAGCCGCTGTTCATAAATACCTTGGTTAGTTGTATCTGTTGATAATCCACATTACGGCGTCTGCATTTACCCGGAGTCTACCCTTATCTGGAGTCTGGCAACCCCGAGTCTACGCTTACCTAAAATGCTGTACGGCTTTTTCTTCAGCTTGAGTTCGCGAATATATATAAGCACCTGAACCATTACGTACATCAGTGGAAAAGCGGACCGGATGAGGTACAGCTCGGTATCTCAAGGGAGGCTAAGAACCGCTGCCTAAATTTTCAATTAATAATATGAAAGATATCCAGAGCCTAAGCGATAATCGCCGCGTTAATATTCGCAAGGTCGGGGTAAAAACCATTTCCTATCCGGTAACCGTGTTGGACAGAGAAAAAAGGGTGCAGCGGACCGTGGCCACGGTCAATATGTATGTTAATCTGCCGCACAGCTTCAAAGGAACACACATGAGCCGGTTTGTTGAAATTCTCAACCGGTTTCACGGCGAATTTAATCTCCAGGTTTTTCATCTCATTTTACAGGAAATGAAAAAGCGACTTGAAGCAGAGGCCGCTCATTTAGAAATTGAATTCCCCTACTTCCTTCAGAAAAAATATACGGACGGAGAGATCGGAACCGACAAGTATACTTGCCGGATGCATGGTTCCCTGCAGGAAGATGATGACCTGGTTTTAGAAGTCGATGTCCCGATAAACTTGCCTCACCGTCAGCTGGCTACTGAGGGGCTTCCTCGTTCAATGGGGCATTGGGGTCAGGCGCAGGTGGCTGTTCGCTTCCATCGATTTATCTGGATAGAAGAGTTAATCAGTTTAGTCGAAAAATCCATACAGGATTCGACGGGGACGCCTGAATCTGTAGAATCGGTTTGTCGCCAAATTGGAACTATATTAGCCGAGCATTCCGCCATCAGCTGGTTTAAAGTTGTAGTTGAAAATTTGGCGCATGGGTATTCCACTTTTGCTTCAATGGCTGAAGATAGAAGAGGATTGTAGGGTGCCTGTAAGCTATCCCCTTAGAGCCGCTCCTTGAGTGCCTGAAACGTGTATCAAAGGACGTAAGCCGATTTCTTAACCTGCTGAATCCTAATTCTTATAACCTTTTAATACGTAATGAATCAATGAACGAACTGCTGTTTGAGATTGGTACTGAAGAAGTACCGGCGGGATATATCCAACCCGCGTTACAGTTTATGGCCACATCCGCTGGCCGGCAATTTGCTGAACTGGGGCTGGAATACGAGAAGATACAAATTGTCGGCACACCAAGGCGATTGACACTTGTCGTTGAAAAATTACAGGAAAAACAGGAGAATCGGAGGGTTGAACATGTCGGGCCGGCTAAAAAGGCAGGGTTTGACTCAGATGGGAACCCGACCAAAGCCGCCATTGGTTTTGCCCGATCAAAGGGCCTGAAAGTCGATGAGTTGCAAATCATCGAGACCGAAAAAGGCGAATATCTGTTGGCCGTTGAGGAGGTACAGGGACAGCATACCCGTGATCTATTACCTCAATTGCTGACCAGCTTAATTGAACACATGCCTTTTCCAAAGTCAATGCGTTGGGCTGAGAGTAATCTTTCCTTTGCCCGGCCATTGCAATGGCTGCTTGCACTCTACAATAATGAAGTTGTTGACATGGTCGTCGAAGGAGTCAGAAGTAATAATCTCACCTGCGGTCACCGCTTTATGGCACCTGATTTTTTTCATGTCGATAATTATTCTGGTTACCTGAAAGGGTTAGAAGAAAGACACGTGATCGTTGATCCTGACAGACGGCGACAGATGGTTATCGACACCGTCCGACAGGCTGTCGGTGAACAGGTCGGGAACAAGGATGACGAACCCGTTCTTGATGAGAATCTCGTTGATACCGTGACTAATCTGGTTGAGATACCCTGGGGAGTGTGCGGAAGCTTTGACGATAAATTTCTAGCTCTCCCCCAGGAAGCCCTTGTCACCTCCATGCGAGAGCATCAGAAATATTTTCCCGTTGTGAACAAGGACGGTCAACTCTTGCCGCTCTTTGTAGCCGTCAACAATACCGATGTTGCCGATAAAAAGATGGCTGCAAACGGCCATGAACGGGTATTACGAGCCCGTCTTGAAGACGGTCTGTTTTTCTTTAACGAGGATAAGAAACAACGTCTTGCAGATCGACTGGATAAACTGTCCGGAATTATTTTTCAGCGCAAATTAGGCTCCATGGAGGCAAAAAGCCATCGTATTGCCAACCTTGCTGGTCTGCTGGCAAAACAGATAGTTCCTGAGCAGGAGGAAGAAGCCAACAGGGCTGCCCTTCTTGCCAAGGCAGATCTGTTAACGGAAATGGTTGGGGAATTTCCTTCCCTGCAGGGAATAATCGGCAGTGAATACGCACTGCTTGAGGGTGAAACTTCTAGTGTTGCCGTAGCGTTACGTGAGCACTATATGCCTTTGCCATTGGCGAACGCCCCACAGGGAATAAGGATTCCTTCGGTCTCAGGCGGCAGTCCATCGGCCTGATTAATATTGTCCGTGGACTCAATCTTGTCCTGTCGTTAAAGGAAATGGCCGCCCAGGCTCTTGCCGGCTATGAAGGAGTGATAAATGTAACGGATCCGGAAGTAGTGGATCAGCTCCTGGATTTTATCCGTTTACGTTTTGAAAATGAACTGCTTGCAAGCGGTTATGACCAAGGTGTTATTGAGGCTGCAACCTCGGTAGACTTTGATGATCTTTCAGACTGTCTCGCCCGCATAGAAGCCCTGAGCAGTATGCGCAGCAGTGAGGATTTTGCGGTGTTGGCTGGTTCCTTCAAAAGGATTCGAAATATTATCAAGGAGAATAGCGAAACAACTGTTGATCCAGCTTTATTCTCTGAGGATGCCGAAAAAACACTTTTTTCCACCTTGACGACGGTCGGAAAACAGGTGCAGCCAATGATCGAAAATCGTGAGTACAGTAAGACCCTGGCAACAATGCTGACCATGAAAGAACCACTGGATCGGTTTTTTGATGATGTCATGGTCATGTCTGACAAGCAAGCTGAACGCACAAACCGTCTCAATCTGCTTACCGCGCTGGGAGAGTTGGTGCGCAAGGTGGGTGATATTTCACGCACCCATGCAGAGTAGTAGGATATATTGTGTGATATCCTTGAGATGAAATGACAACACCATTGAGGTAAGCATTCCCATCCGGCATGGGGCACTGGCGTTGTGGTGAGTGGCCCAACAGTGAAAATGGAAAAGGGGTGAGCACATGGTGCTCGCCCCTTTTTATGTTATAACATTTAGATAGCTTTGAAAACGCACGGAAGTAATTCTACCTTCCAGCCATCGCTATCGCTACATGCTATTTCAAGTCTTTCTTATGACAGCCGTTACATTTGGTGGGTCCGGTCTTTTTGCCCTCTTTTGTCATGCTCTTGTGACATTCCTTACATAGTTTATGGGCAGCGTTCTTATAGGTTTCTAATCCTTTAGGCATACCGGCTGCTTTGTTGTGACAAGATTCACATTTTTCAATTTTCTGCCCGTCTGCGTAGGCGACTTTCTTGCCGGCATCATCTTTACCATGGTGACAATCCGCACATTTTAATGCTGCTTGATGCGTGGCGTGCGGGAAAAATGCGGGTTTTGGTTTTGCAGCAGCATCGACGGTACTTTTCAGTACATATTCGGCCTCGCCTTTTTCAGCAGCCGTACCCATAGAGGCACTGATAAGGAAAAAAGCAAAAACTGCCGTAGTCAGG
>CALZIH010000105.1 GCA_945787305.1 uncultured Desulfobulbaceae bacterium
ACATCAGGTATGGAACCAATGGGTAGGAAACAGGAGGTGGCCTTATTCGAATGAACAACATTGCGTTGTATTTACGGGGAAATCACAGCCTGATATTTTGCTACCAATTCAAACAACGGAGACAATGTATAAATCTCTCTCACCGGCCTGAGGGGTTATCAATGTTTGAATATGATAATTGCGTTTTGTAGCCCCTGCTTTTCTCATCAGGGATGAAGTCCAGATAATTCCGGATGCTTTCCAGGCGATCTTCCTGGTAGTGAGAAACATAAAGAAGTTGGCTCAGATTTTCTCTGGCAATAAGTTCAAGTGTATTGTTAATCAGCCTTCTCCCGAGATAATCAAGTCCCTGGTAAGGCTCATCCAATATTAATAAGGCTGGCTGTTTGACTATGGCTCTTGCAATCAGCAACAACCGCTGCTGGCTAAACTCCAGCCGCCTGAAAGAGGTATTGGCAAACTGGATCATATGAAGGATTTCCAGCCATTCTTTGGCAATTTTCTGCTCCAACCTTGTCGGTTTCTGATACAGGCCGATTGAGTCATAAAAACCGGATAAAATGACTTTCAAAGCACTGCAGTCAACTCGATATTGCAGATGCAGTGCTAAAGAGACCATCCCGATATGCTTTTTTATCTCCCAGATAGTTTCACCGGTACCTCTTTGTTTACCGAATATCTGAATGTCATTGCTGTAGCACTGAGGATGGTCGCCAAAAATTAAACCGAGCAGCGTACTTTTTCCGCACCCGTTAGGTCCTGTAATCTGCCAGTGTTCCCCTTTGTTAATACGCCAGTTTACGTCGGAAAAAATGGTTTTATCCGTATAAGCCACAGTCCCCTCTCTTAACTCAAAAATGGGGTTGTCAATTTGAGATGTATGCCGATGACGTCGTATCAGCTTCATCACCTGTACACTCTGCTGTATTGACTGAGATTTTATTTGAGAGATAACAGGGTGGCTATCCCAGGCTGTTTTATCCATGAGGCTATCTAACTTGCCCTGGCTAAATAGAGCGATTTGCTCTATCCACTCCGGCATATCTTCTTCACGAGAAACGACAACCATCATTTGGACAGAATGAGACAGCGTCATGAGATAATTCGCCAAAGATTTCCTGTGTGCTGCATCCAGTCCTGAATAGGGCTCATCCAACACCAAAAATTCAGGCTGGGTTGCCAGTGCTCTGGCCAGCATTAAACGTCTGGTTTCACCGCTGGATAGCACCCTGAATCCACTATCTTTCAGATGGGTCAAATCGAGCTCACTCATCAGGTCCAGAGTGAGTTCTTCATCTTCACACTGTTGATAAATATGAGCGTAAACCGTGCTTCCTGTATCGATGCGATCCAGAAAATCGGTGTCATCACTGGCAATTTCCAGCTCCAGCAACCGTTGTTGCTCGGCAAGAGATACTTGGGCAACAGTACCTATATTCCCCAAAATGTTACCGGATGAACAAAAGAATTCTCCACAGAGCAAACCACCTAGCAATGAACCGACGTCGCCTTCTGTACTGAACACTCCCCACGACTGCCGCTCCTGAATTACCCAATTATCGATATCAAGAGTAAAAGTGGCTGCATCTGCTTTTAGTTGCTCAAATCGAATTTCCATTTTACTTAGTATTCCATTTTTTCCAGGCTTGAGGGTGTTAACTCCAAAATTTCTCCTAAATTTTCTATCATAAAGGAGTATGCAAGCGCTGTTGGCTATATACTCGGAATCAAGGTTGCTCTTCAACCTTAAACAGGAGTGCCATTATTCACACTCCACCAATTAAGACACCTCGCTGCATCCACATTAAAGAAGGAAGGGGCAACTGTCGCAGAATTGCAGGTCTTACGGCATGACGAGCAGAAGACTACCGAGATCTACGCTGGACACCTTGATAACAGCACAAAAGCTCAAAATGAATTATTGAAAAAAGTCTGGTCGGGGAAACTGTCTGAAGCTGTGAGATAAGGGGTTAGCTACTCTTTCTCAACAGCGTAAGTAGACTGTACGAAACCGAAATCGAATGCGGTTGTACGGACGTGGGACAAGTGGACATCGTCTTTTACTGAGCCAAAGAACAATATCCCTTCACCCAGTATCACTGGGATTACGGTCATAGTGATCTCATCAACTAACCCTTCCGATAAAAAGCCCTGTATCGTCAATCCACCATCGACATAGACATGCTGAACACCTTCATCAGCAAGTCGACTTAGAAGATCTGTTGGCCTCTCTGATGAGTGCGATACTGTACTTGGCAAGTGATCAGGTGAATGATCCGAGGCAAAACAATACCGCCCTCGCACTTCCATTGAGTAGCTATACAAAACGGCTAAACAAGTGTCACTAATCTTGGATCAAGAAATCACAATTGGCTATAATACATAGTATGGTATAGTTATTATAATCTTTGTCGAAAATAATTGGCATACAAGAGGTAAAGAACTATGGTTGAAACACAAAAGAACGTAAGCTTTTCGCTCGGCTCACATGACCGCACATTCATTGAAAATCAAGTTATGGAAGGACGTTTTGGCAATCGCACCGAAGTGGTGCGAGCTGGATTACGCCTCCTAGAAGACTACGAGAATAAACAGAAGCTACAAAGATTGCGCCTTGAAATTGCTAAAGGAGAATCTGATCTTAAAGCCGGGCGAGTAACTGAATATGAAAACGGACAAACTCTCTTTAATGATATTGTTGAAAAATAGGAGATTGTCATCAAGCCACTTCGCTTAATTTTAACGGATACAGCAAGCTCTGACCTGAAAGGTATCTATGAATATATCGCAAGAGAAAACCAAACTGCAGCAACCTCCTTTATCCGGGATTTATCAGAAAAATTAGAGCACCTTGCCAAAGCGGGTGTCACAGGATCCTCCAGAGACTGGGTCAGTGTTGATTTACGGGATTTTCCTTATAAAGGTCGCTGTTTTTATTTTCGGATTATCAAAGACCAAATGGTTGTCATTCGTGCCTTACATGGCAAGCAGGATGTTAATGCACAATCTTTCTACGATGATCTCTAAACGAGAATTTTAAATAGCCACTTCAAGAAGAAACTAGCAATTGCCAGGAAAAGTGAAGTGGCTCCTTACCACTTCATTGTGACACCAAAAACATAGGTATGAGAACTTTTAGATAGTAAGGGGGGCGCACCCAAATAAAAACGTCTAATAATCGTATAATAGAGGTAGGGGGTCGGGAAACGAAAAAAGCCGACCACTATGTAAGTGATTGGCTTTTATGCGAATAAATGGTCGGGGCGGTAGGATTCGAACCTACGGCCTCCTGCTCCCAAGGCAGGCGCGCTGCCAGGCTGCGCTACGCCCCGACATATTGGCAAAATAATAAAGACATACCTGATACCGAGTTTTTTTGCTGAGTGCAACCATTTTTTTAACTTTCTCTTGACGGGATTTCAGCACTGTGCTAATTAACTGCCTCGTTATCAATGAGTAAGTCCTAGCTGGATGTGAAAGTATATTCGACGTTGTTATCCTTTACTCATAGCTTGTTGATACACGAAAAATCTGAGCATGTGTTCCTCGGTAGCTCAGTTGGTAGAGCGGGTGGCTGTTAACCACCTTGTCGGCGGTTCGAGTCCGTCCCGAGGAGCCATTTTTGCAAGCCTGGTCTTTTTTAGACCGGGCTTTTTTTTTGCCCACAACTGATCGACTCTAAACTGTTTTATAAAACCATGAAATATTGCATAGGGATAGACACAGGCGGCACCTACACAGACGCGGTTCTGTTGGAAGAAAGTACCGGCAAGGTTGTTCATTGGGCCAAAAAACCGACAACCCATCACGATGTCAGTCTTGGTGTTGGTAATGCCCTGTCAGCCTTGTTTACCGAGGAAATTCAGGCGAAAGACGTTGTAAGCCTTTCGGTTTCCACCACCCTTGCCACCAATGCAATTGTTGAAAACCGCGGAGCAAGGGTAGGCCTCTTTGTATTGGGCTATGTTCGCCACTTCAAACTGCCGGTGGTCGCCAATATCTTCCTCAAAGGCGGTCATGACATTACCGGAAAAGAAGAACAGCCCCTGGATGTTGAAAGCCTGATCGACACGCTCCAGAGTTTGAAAGGGGAAGTAGACAGCTATGCGGTCTGCGGCTCCATGTCTATAAAAAACCCTGCCCATGAACTGGTGACGGAAGAGGCCATCTCACTCATTGACCCCAAACCGGTTTTCTGCTCGCACCGTGTCAGCGAACATCCCGGAATGAAGGAACGTGCGGCCACAGCCTGTCTTCATGCCAAGCTACAGCCATTAATGATCGACTTTCTTGCTGCTGTCCAGCGTTCGATGATCAAGGTCGGCCTGGAATGTCCGGTCACGATAATCTGCGGAGATGGCTGCGGCGCGGCCCTTGGAGAGGTGGCCGAACGGGCCGCTATCACCATGGCTAGCGGACCAGCAGCCACCGCAAAGTTCGGTGCGACGTCTGGGGAAGAGACGGCACTGGTTGTTGATGTCGGTGGAACAACCACCGATGTCTGCATGCTCAAAGACGGACAACCGGTCATGAGTAATGAAGGTTGTCGTATTGATCGCTGGCAAACCCATGTACAGGCAATTGACATGTACACATCCGCTGGAGGGGGTGACAGCCATATCACTTGCAACAGTGAGGGGAAGTTGACGTTGCTGCCTACCAGGGTGCAACCACTGTCGACAACGCCAGGCCTTCCAGCCCCAGGAACCTGGTTGGGAGATGGTCAACATAATGGCTTGATCTTACCGGTAGAAAGTAGCGTCAAAACTAACGATCCGATCCTTACCAGCCTTGCCCAATATGGCCCATTGCCCGTTATTGCCCTTGCTGAAAAAAGCGGCATGAGTGGTATAACCCTTGAAAAACGCCTTGAGCGACTCCTTTTTCTTCAAAAAATTGGCGTTGCCGGTTTTACTCCCACCGATGCCTTGCACGTTCTAGGTAAACTCCAAATCGGCGATAGAAATATCGCTCTACAGGGGGCCGAGGTCCTGGCCGCTAAGACTGGCTTGACAGTTGACTCCCTTTGTGAGCAGACGGTTATCCTCGTTGAGGAGAGGATCGAAAAAATCATCCTCGACTACCTTGGCCGCTCAATTTGGGGTGAACAACAGGCAACCCCGTTTCTCAATCATCGAGATAATGAACATTTTTTTATTGAGTTCAACTTAAAGCTCCCGCTCATCGGCATAGGCGCAGCAGCCAAATCTTTTCTTCCCGGTGTAGCGAAACGACTACAGACGAAGGCTTCTTTTCCTAATCTGTACGAGACCGGTAATGCCATCGGAGCCGCCCTCATCGGCATGCACAGCCCCTAGGCATCCTCTAATATATGGAGGAACCTAACCGAACAGGTCTTCCATTCATTCCATCGTCCGCTCCCGACTCAATACCCCTCATCCCCCGGAAACGTCGCCAATTTATTGACAATCAAGTCTCATCTCCAAAACGCCCTCCATCGTCACCCATTTAACCTCCTGATATAAAATACAAAAAAGCAACAACCCCTTCCGGCACAGTTCCTGCTTGACTTTTTCAATTACCCTTTTTTGCCGACAAACTGAATCGACCCAAAGAGGTTATTCATAAAGACAGCATCCTTTGCTGTTTACAAATGGAGAAAGACGTCATGAAAATCCAAACTCTACTTATCTGTGGTTTTTTGATGATTTACAGCCAAAATGGCCATGCCGGCCAAGGAGATATTAACCTGGCCGTCAAAGGAGG
Source organism: uncultured Desulfobulbaceae bacterium (assembly GCA_945787305.1). Classification (GTDB taxonomy): domain Bacteria; phylum Desulfobacterota; class Desulfobulbia; order Desulfobulbales; family Desulfobulbaceae; genus DRLX01. The sequence goes on from CALZIH010000105.1 coordinate 5,728, forward strand.
TACCCTCGGTATCGGTGCAGAAGTGGGGATCGGCCTCAGTGACGACCTTGTTCTACGCGGTGGGGTCAACTACTTGAAATTTGACTTTGATTCCACTATTGATCAGATTGACTACAACATGGAACCGGAATTCAAAAATGGTTCCCTGCTTTTAGACTTTCACCCTTTTAGCGGTGCCTTCCGCCTGACCGGAGGTCTCTATCTCAATGGTAATGAAATCAACGTAGACGGGACCTATAGAAAAGACCTGATTCCCGCCGCTTACCAGCAATACAGCAATTTAACCGACCTTGCACGGGTGAAGGGCACTGTCGACTTCAACAGTGTCGCACCGTTTATCGGTCTTGGCTGGAAAAGCAACCACGGGCAAAAAGGATGGGGGATCGCTTTTGATGCAGGCATACTCTTTCAGGGAGAGCCTCAAGTTTCCGAACTTACGGTTGAAACAGCTTTTGGCCACGCATCGCACCCGGAAGCCATTCGCTTCCTTGAAGAACAAAGGCAGGCCATTGAAGATGACCTGGACCAATTTAAATACTATCCGGTGGCCTCATTAACCCTTAGCTATACTTTTTAATTGTCCCACAAGATCGTTAAATAGCCCTCCGGGATGCAAGCAGAGAGGGTATAAGGGTTATGTGACTAGATACAGGCACTCCTTTAATACCTTCTTTTCAGCACCACAGTGTTCACGAGGAGATTCAACCGCTGCTGGGTGTTCCCTACCCTGTTCCCGCTAGGCCGAAGGCCCATTTTATCCTCATTTTTTCTCTTTACTTTCTCCCACAACACAATATAATTAATAACAGTTATTATTTATTTCAGGAAGAAACATGGAAAACTTTCTCAGCCAGATGGAGACTTACCTGCAAGGTTCACTGCTGCTTGCGTTTTTAGCGGCATATGCAGGCGGACTCCTTGCAAGCCTGACCCCCTGCGTCTATCCGATGATCCCAATTACAGCGGGAGTCATAGGTAATTCAAACATCGGCGGTTCAAAACTACACGGCTTCTTTCTTTCTCTGGCTTACGTTACAGGGATGGCTGTTACCTATGCAGGTATGGGGCTTTTTGCGGCAGCCACCGGTAGTTTTTTCGGGACCATCAACACCAATCCCTGGACTTTTTTCATTGTCGGTAACATCATACTGCTGTTGGGTCTGGCAATGCTTGATGTGTTCAACCTGCCAACCTTTGCCCCACAACTGGATACCAAAATAAAAGGAGCACCGGGCGTCTTTATTGTCGGCATGGCCTCAGGCCTGATTGCCGGTCCATGTACCGCACCGATACTCGGTGCCCTCCTGGCCTATGTCGGCTCCACAGGCAACCTCTTGCTCGGCGCCTCCCTGCTCTTTGTTTTTTCTTTTGGCATGGGAGCTCTTTTACTTGTCGTCGGTACGTTTTCCGGGATCTTAACGAGTATCCCTCGTTCCGGTAACTGGATGATCATTATAAAAAAAACCATGGGTTTCATTATGATCGTTCTCGCCGAATATTTTCTCATCCAAGCCGGCAGGATGTTTCTGTAACCCACACGCAGATCTATTGACTGAAGGCTACCTTGAAATTAAAAAGCCCTGGCTGAAAGTCCAAACAAAAACAACCTTTTTAAGAGAATCTATCATGCTCAAACTCTTTGCCTCTTTTGTCCTTTTCTTTTTCCTGTTCCTGCCGATGTCAGCCGGGGCCGTTAACATCGGTGACATGTTGCTGCCTTTTGCTGGCACCGATATGCAGGGTAAGCCCGTTGACCTGACAACGGTTATCGGTAAGCAACCGGTGATGCTGGTCTTCTGGGCCTCATGGTGTCCGAACTGCAAGGTTGAAGTTCCAAAAATCAATAAACTGTATGAAAAATACAGCCCACAGGGAATGACTTTCTTGGGAATAAATGTCGGCTTTAACGATACGGTTGGTAGGGCTGCCGCCTTTGTGGATCTCACAAAAACCGCCTATCCTGTTTTCTTTGATAACAAGAGTGTTGTGACCAAGAAGTATAAAATCCAAGGGGTACCAACCATTCTTATGGCCGATAAAAGTGGACGGGTTGTCTTTAGAAATTTCATCGCTCCCGAAATCAGTGATCAGGATTTCAAAGAGCTCAGCCGGTAACGGGAAGGGCTGACCCCTTCCCGGGGCCATTGGTTCCGAGTTGCTCTATTGGGCCTCTGTAGCAAATGATTGCAAATTCCGACCCGTTGCCGACAGCAGTTGATGCCGCGCCTGATGATACCCCACCAGCGCTTGCGCCAGGCGGCTGAAGGTGGTGTTCAGATCGCGTTGCGCCTCATTGAGCCGGACCAGGGAAGCCTCACCTGCCTCATATTCGTTTTTTGCCAGCTCCCGATTTTCCTTTACCAGCTCCACACTTTCACGCTGCAGGCGTACCTGCTCTTCGGCCGCAGCTAGTAGGGCCAGGTCCTGACGCACTTCTGCTGCCACATTATTGCGCAATGAGGCCAGATTATAGGCGACTTCTCGTTCTTTCTGCTGTGCCTCAAACAAACGGGCTTTATCCGCTCCTCCTGAAAAAAGATTCCAGGCAACATTTATCCCGACCATATTACCAAGATCATCACCAGTTATAGCCACATCGCCCTGGCGGGCACCATTCACAGCCCCAACCAATTGAACCTTTGGATAAAAGGGGGCTTCGGCCTGACCACTTCCGGCTTCAGATTCCTTTTTGAGCATTTCCAGCTGCTGGATATCCGGTCGCACGGCCAGCGCCTCATTGATGAGAGTTTGTGGGTCTTCTTTCATCTCGCTGACTGTAAAATCCTTATCCAGCTCGGCAAGGCGAAGCTCTTGGGGAAAAGAGGCATCCGGCACACCCAACAGGGCGGCCAGGCCGTAGCCCGCCTGGGCGTCACGGAGCTGGCTTAAGTAAAATGTTTCATCGGCTCGGGCAATATCGACATTAGTCTGGGCCAGCTGCGCATTCAAAAAAGCCTCGGCCACAGCGTTGACGAGCAAACGCTGGCTGTCTTTGCGTGCCGCTGCAACCGTCAATTCATTATACTCCGCCTGCTGCTGGCTAAAAGAACGAAAAAACCCATCAAAGAGGGTCCAGGTGGCCTGCAGACCGGCACTGGATTGGTCTGTTGTCCGGTCAATTGAACGGCCATACAGGTTGGCCAGAGCCTGATTCTGTTCATAAACGGAGTCCGATTGCCGGGTTCTGCTACCGCTCCAGCTCAAATCCAGACTCGGCCACCAGGCCGCGAGGGCCTGATTGACCCGCGCCCGAGCTTGCTCAACCCGGCTCATGGCCGCAGCCATATCCGGGTTCCCTGTAAGTGCTACCCTTTGCGCGGTTTCCAAATCGAGCACCTCGATTGTAGAGAGATCGGCCTGGGCCTGGGCTAGTTCCTCCTGTTCAGCGGCTATCACACAAGTAGCCATCAAATAAACCAGAAAAAAAGCTGCACATATCTGCTTCATACTACTGTCCTCAAAAATTCCGTCCATTTATGATAAGGAGACTGGTTGATCAACAACGGGTCCTTCTTCCAATTGATACCCATGTAAACGTCTCCTGGATGCCGGCTCCACTTCTGCCCTGGATGGCCAGACACCGGTACGGATCTTGACCAGAGCCCGCCGCAGGTCATTGACAATGGCGAGCAGGCTGGGGATCAGGACCAGGGTCAGCACCGTGGCAAAAGTGACGCCGGCTGCAAGAGACAGGGCCATGGGAATAAGAAATTTAGCCTGCATATCTGTTTCCATAATCAAGGGGGACAGGCCACCGACAGTACTGAACGAGGTCAGGAGAATGGCACGAAAACGTCGGCGTCCGCCCAATTTGATCGCCTCAAAAAAATCCATTCCTTCGGCTAGATTTTCATTAATCCGCTCAATAAGAACAATGGCATCGTTAACTACAACCCCAGTCAAGGCGACCATCCCGAACATTGACATCATCGACAGGCTATACCCTAAAACAAGGTGACCGAAAACCGCACCGATAATCCCGAACGGAATAGTAAACAAAATTACCACCGGCTGGATATAGGAACGAAATATGGTGGCAATGATAACAAAAATCCCAACAACAGCCAGAGGAAAGGTGACCTTGAGCGAACCAAACGATTCACGCATGTTTTTCTTTTCTCCCTGCAGGGAGATATACAGGCCGGGGTATTGCTTTTTCAACTCCGGAAAAAATTCGGTTCCCAGATCGGCAAAGACCTCCTGGGAGTTGGCCTGCTTGGGATTGACTTCCGCCGTAACCGCTATCCGGCGCTGTCCGTCGGTGCGAGTAATGGTTGAATAGCCGGGGGCGAACTCAATGTCCGCCACAGATAATAATGACACTTCGGTTCCATCCGCTGTTCGAATCCGCATATTATGGAAGTCGGATAATCGACGACGCTCTTCAGCAGTGTAACGGACCTTGACTCGAATATCGTCTTCACCCCGTTGCAGGCGAAATGCTTCCTGACCAAAAAATCCGGCATTGACCTGGCGAGCCAGATCGTCAACACTCAGACCCAAGGTCCGGGCCTCCGGCTTTAGCGAGAGACGCAGTTCGTTTTTCCCCGGTATGTAATCAGAACGGATCTGAAACACCCCGTCATAGGTCGCTAGTTTTTCCTGTAACTGCTCAGAAGCCCCGATAAGAGGTGCCATAGTATTGCCCTGCATCCAAACCTCTATCTCCGCCCCACCCGGCCCGGCTGAAAGTCCTTC
>CALZIH010000106.1 GCA_945787305.1 uncultured Desulfobulbaceae bacterium
GACCTTTCTTATCATACCCCACGAATTAAGAACAAGTTTGTTATACCTGCAAATCCCTTGACGTTCCCGACTTCAGAGAGTAGTTGTCTCTATCGTAAACATCTACCCATGGTACCAACTTGCAGTTTGGAATTAATAATAGCGTATAGCTACAAGCCCTGTGATGGGTTACTTGTATACTTTTCTAACAACCAACGCCTGCTTAATTCTTTAAAAATGCCTTTAAAATTTATTTTTGCCATATTTTCGATGGCCGGAGCTTCTACCCTCCTGTTCTTCCCCCCTACTTTTCTCTCACCATCAGAAACAAAAACTGCTGCCCTGAGCCTTGTTACAATCGGCTTCTGGGCGACAGGAGTGATCCCCGAACATATTACCTCGCTATTGTTTTTTTTACTGGCAATGGTTTTCTCCATATCACCACCGGAAGTCATTTATTCAGGGTTCGCATCTGCTGCAGTGTGGTTGGTTTTCGGCGGCTTAATCGTTGGCGTTGCAATAACGGCAACAGGGCTTGGAAAGAGAGTCGCGGACTGGACCGCCACCCATCTTCACGGGAGTTATCTCCGAGTCATAAGCGGCTTAGTTACTGCCGGAGTTCTGTTTAGTTTCCTCATGCCTTCGGCCATGGGGCGAGTCGTTCTCCTGACCCCCATTGCACTTTCCATCGCAACACATTTCGGATTTGAAAAAGGAACCAACGGGAGGACCGGCATACTGCTTGCAATTATACTTGGTACTTTTATTCCTGCTTTTGGGATATTACCGGCGAACGTCCCCAACATGGTCCTCATCGGTATGGCCGAGACACAATACCAAATCTCCCTCCTCTACGGCCCCTACTTCCTCTTGCACTTTCCGGTTCTAACTTTTGTAAAAGCCGTACTCATTATCGGCCTTATTCTGTGGTTTTACCCTGACCAACCGGTAGAAGCACCAGAGCAGAATGCCCGGCAGCGTGAACCCATGTCACGCAGTGAAATTATTCTCGCAAGTGCACTTATGATTATGCTTACGCTCTGGATGACTGATTTTATTCATCATATATCTCCGGCATGGATTGCTCTTGCCGGCGCGGTTTTCCTTCTTTTTCCTGGAGTAGATATTGTTAGTAAAAAACAATTCCAACAGAAAATCAACTGGGCATCGATTTTTTTTATTACCGGTATTCTTGGGTTAGGCGGCATGATTAACCACTCCGGGCTTGGACACACGTTAGCAAATATAATTATTACTCATTTACCGATTGCTGAACAACAGAATTTTGTCAATTTTGCCTCAGTGAGCTTCGCCTCCGCTCTGACAGGAATGGCAACCACCCTGCCTGGTGTTCCAGCCGTCTTCACACCACTCTCTGACAGTATTGCGCAAACTACACAGTTGCCGGTAAAGACCGTCATAATGATGCAGGTTGTCGGCTTCTCAACTACAATCTTACCGTATCAGGCTCCACCGATAGTTATTGGAATGCAACTATCGGGCGAAAAATTCTCCAGCGCGGCAAAAGTTTGCGTAGCACTTGCAGCAATAAGTATCCTTTTTCTATTGCCACTTAACTACTTCTGGTGGAGGCTACTTGGTTGGTTATAAGCACCCCACAAAAACCAGGTCTGTAGTGAATCTGGCTATCGACAAACACTATGCCGGCGACATAAAAGATATACAGAACAATCATCGACCACAAGTCGATGGTCGTTGCCCGGCTGAAGCCGACTTAAGACAAACTTGTTTGCTACGCAAAAAAGATATCAACGAGCCGCATGGCCTGCGACCATATTTATAAACTCCTCTTCACCTTGAAGCGAGGGGCTTCAACTATCCCTGAAAGAGACACTATCATCAATAATAAAGAATAGTTAACAAGAAATAATCATTACACATAATACCGCAATTGCACCCAATCAATAATTACTAATAACATTGTTTTTCATTTTCCAAACATGGAAAGTGTGATATATCAAAAATAAGATATATTTTTTAAAAGAGTTGCAAGGCAGTTGTTTTTCCTTATTGTATGTAACGGAACAAGTTGCGTCAAAAAAAACCAATACGCCACATTTCTCCTCGGAGGAACGAATGAACAAGGATTAAACCACAAGGTTATATCTAAAATCATAACAATAAGAATGGCCTGGAATGCATAGGGCATATAACACGAAGAAAAGCCTGATCATTATGGGGATGAGAAGGGCAAGAATAATAAAATGAAAAAGGTACCAAAAATGAAGAAAAAATTTACGCTCATCATCGCCGGTTGCATTTTTTTCCTGCATGCATTTGCGCCCCTGAGTCAAAGTTGCGTCGGGCGCATCTTAACTGTTTCGGTAAACGACTCCATTGAACAAAAACTTATGGGGCAAATGCTTGCAACCTACATCACCGAACGGACCGGTACAACCGTCAACATGACTTCTGCTCTTGATATACAGCAAAGCGAGGAGCAAATTAAAGAATGCAAAGCCGATATTTTTATCAATTATCTCAACACCGGCTTGGCAGGGATGGAAAGCGTTGCTGAAAGTGGTACAGACCAAAAGACCTACGGCCTGGTGAAGCAGTATTATATAGACACATTCGACATGGTCTGGCTCAAACCTTTTGGCTATAAAGGTCCGCTGGTCAAAGAAAGCACGCAGATCCAAGAAAACGAGTCACTGGCAATACCAGTCACAACCAGTGAGGTGCTGAACCGGTTTCCTGTTTTGGACAGGGTTATCAACAAGCTTGGCGGCCGGATTGATGAAAGGACGCTGCAGAAACTGATCCTGAAAACCGAAACTGAAGAGATTGGTATTGTTGTCAAAAACTTTTTAAGAGATCAGAACCTCATTTAAATTGAAATCCCGTTGACATTGAAATGAAATATTAATGAGGTTGGTGCACGTATAGCGAGGAAAAAATGCAAAAACTGTTTTTAGCTCTGAGTATTGTTTTACTGTTTGCCGGCTCAGCCGCCGCACACGGAAGCATATCAAAACTTCCGGATTCAGTACAGATTCTGCAATATAAAATGAAGTTGTACATGAACGCAGATGATGCCGACACAAGAAATAACTTGGCAATGGCTTATTTTCGAACCAACCAGCTTGATGAAGCAATACAGGAGCTGGATGTGGTATTGCAAAAAGATCCAAACAACTTTGACGCTCTGGATGGTATGGGCATCGTCTTGATCAAGAAAGGAGACGCAGGCAAAGCACTTGAATTCTTACTCAAAGCGCTCAAAATTAATGATAAAGACCTTATGATCCATGTTCATCTTTCTGTCGCCCACAAACAACTCAACCAAACTGATCTTGCTACAAACGCGATGGACAAGGCCAAGGCCATGGCATCTGGCCCAGAGGAATTAACCTGGATTGAGGATGAAGTAAAACTGTTAACCAATTCTTAATACGTGAGAAACGGAATGAAAAAAATCACTTATTTTATCCTCTGCGCTGTACTCTTTTCACTTTCAGCTTGTAAGGGAGGAGGAGATACATCAGCTACAAGCAATGAAAAACCCATTCGAATAGGATTCATGATTTGCGATAGCTTTGAGTTATCCAAAGAAAGATTTGCACCGTACGCAGCTTATTTAAGCGAGAAAACAGGGCGCAAATTTGAAATGATTTTGGCAAACACCTTTGAATTTGAAGATCTGATCAAGGAACAAAAAATAGACTTTTTCCACGTAAACTCTATTGTCGCAATCATTTTGAAAGAACGATTTAATGCTGAACTACTTGCGGTTGATATCAGAGGAAGAAATGGCTACAAGGCAACAGGCACCATCATTTCCAAAAAAGGTAGCGGTATCAAAACAATAGAAGACATGCGCGGGAAAAGCATGGTCTTTGGCCCAGCATTAGCTCCTTTTGGCTACATGTCGCAGTACTCTCTTCTTCTGCAAAATAATTTTGATCCAGAAACCGATCTCTCCTATTATGCAATCCCCTCCGGCGCTGCCAAGCATGACAAAGTACTATACGGCGTGTATTATGGGCAGTTTGACTTAGGGGCCGCACCACGAATTGATCTGGATCGCATGGTAGATGAAAATATTTTCAACATGGAAGATTTTAACATCATCGCCGAGAGTGAAGCCATGCCCTACTGTACCATTGGCGCCCGCTCAGATGTTGATCCCGCCTTAATGGAACAAGTCAGGGAGATTTCTTTAAACCTAAAAAAAGATGAAACAGTACTCGTGGACAACGAAGTTCTGAGGGTACTCGACCGAATGCTACTTGATGGGTTTGCGCCTTTTATGGACAGTGAATATGACATTATTCGTGATAACCTCAAGCGTAGCAATATGGCTCCTTATAGGAAATTTTAACAAAGAGGTCCGAGGAATGGTTAAGACAGCCACACAGATCATGAATAAACGGTTCCCCCTATCGGCCACAGTTGGCATTTTTGCTTTCTTTCTGCTGCTTCACCCTGCGTATGGTGGCCAACTTGTTGTCAACAAGGGTGTTATTGAAAAGAATACCATTTGGCAGGGGGAGGTACTGATTACGGGTGATGTTGAAATTGCAAAAAATGCGACCCTGACCATCATGCCGGGAACAGTTGTCCGCTTTAAAAAAATTGAAGATTTTGGTCCCGAGAAACTGAGCCAGGACAAACTCAATCACTTCCCTAAAGCTGAAATCATCGTTAAAGGGCGCCTCTATGCTCAGGGAAGTTTGGAGAATAAGATAACCTTTACCAGTGCCGAGAAATCACCCCACCCAGGAGACTGGGGAGCGGTAAACTTTCTAGGTTCGGTCCAGAACGTAATTGAATTCTGCGTCTTTACCTACGCCCACACCGCAGTCCATGCCCACTCAGCCCAGGTTGTCGTTTCGTACTCTACTTTTCACTATAACGGTGTTGCCATCGGCCAGAAAAATGTAAAAGAAGTCGAGCACAAATCCGTTTTACCCATGCTATACAACAGAATCACAGAAAACGGCGGCGGCATTTTATACGGAGGCGGCTCAAGCACAACCATCGCTCATAACGAAATCAACAACAATACATTTTTTGGAATTTACGCAAAAAAAGGCGGGTTGGCCAATATCCGCTTCAACAATATTAACCAAAACGGTAAAGGGGTTATTTTTTATGGCGTGAAAGACGTCAATCTCCGCGATAACAACATCGTAGACAACACTGATTATAACATTTCCCTGTTGGACGGACAACCGGGTGATATCTCCGTACACCACAACTGGTGGGGAACAACGGATCAGCAAAAGATAAAAAAGCTTATCAGGGATAAGGCTCGTGATAAATCCCTGGGCAATGTTGATTTTTCAAACGCACTACAAGCGCCTGTCAGTGGGGCCGGACTCCTATGGTAATGGTGGTGCTATATAATAATATTACTAAGAATATCGAACCTACTTGGCATGTTAGCCAAAACGGTTTGGATTAAGAAATATGGGTCTAATTCATAAAATAAGTATTGTCGTCCTAGTGGTCTTGAGTTTAATCACAGCAGGCATGTTGATTCAACATCAGCTGGAGGCGAAACACCTACAGGAGACGATCGGCCATAACGTCGTAGATTTGCAAAAATCCTACGAAGAACTGCTTGCCAAAAATGCTGAAATTTACGGCGAGCTTGATGCATTGCTCGAACAAAAGCAATTTTCCACTGTAGAGGAAAAATTACAGGAGATAAAAACAGCTCATCCGGAAAATCCTCATTCATTTATCTATGATGCACAGCTGCAATACGGGCAGGGGCAGCTTGCCCAGGCCATACACAGCTATCGGATGGCAGTGGATCTCGATCCCGATTATGTCGACAAAAAAACACCCCTATTTATCTCTCCTGAAATTATGGCTCTGATCACCGAAGCCAGAGGAAAACTCAGTCGGGAAAAGAAACTAAAGCCCAACGACAAAAGCATAAAATTGGCGCTGGAAGACCTGTACTACTTACAGCGTCGTATAGCCGGGGGGTGTGAATAAGTGAACAAGTTTAAACTTCCAGATATCGCTATTATAAACGGAGCAGCACTCGGCCTCGGTGCCGTGTTACTGACCCTGCTCGGTAACCCTGCCAACTCAGGAATATGTATTTCCTGTTTCATGGAGAATCTTGCCGGCGCCTTGCAATTGCAGGACGGCTTTCTCCTCGGTTCGTTTTACATGGCTGTAAAAACTAAACGATTCCATGTAACCGGCGGTTCATCTCCGGTCATTCGTTTTTTTCTCGGCTTTTTTATCATTGTTGGCTGTGCGGTCTTTATCGGTTGCCCGATTAAACTGATACTTCGCTTGGCCGCTGGTGACCTCACAGCCGTTGCCGCTCTGCTCGGCCTTATGTTCGGCATCTGGTTGGGGTCAAAATATATCAGAGCAGGGGTTTTTCTTGACCGGGAAAAACAACTGCCTAAAATCAACGGTTATATTTTCCCAGCCATTGCTGTACTTTTACTGATTTTTCTTGTCCTCAAGCCCTCCTTTATTCGAGAAGGCCAAACCGGACCTGCTGCTCAGCACGCACCACTTCTTATTTCACTGGGCATTAGCCTGTTTATCGGTGCTTTGTCGCAACGTTCAGGCCTATGTATAACCGGTGGCATTCGCAACTTCTTTCTTGTCGGTGAAAAAACACTGCTTTATGGGGTCATTACAACCTTCGTATCTGCAATGCTCCTGAGTATGGTGACGGGACTATTCCATCTTGGAATGAATGGTCAACCTGCATCTCACATGGGACATGGCTGGACATTCCTGGCCATGACTCTTGTCGGGCTTGCCTCGGTCATAGTTGACGGCTGTCCTTTCAGGCAGATTGTTAAAGTAGGGCAAGGCGATATGGATGCAGGCATCACCTGTTTTGGCATGCTTACCGGGGCAGCCTTTGTCATCACGTGGTTGTTGCGAAGTACTTCGGCCGGGCCGTCTTTTAATGGTAAAATTGCAGTACTTGGCGGCTTGATCTTCTGTATTGTCATTGTTCTGAGTTACCGCAACCAGCCGGCAAAACGATAACATATTTCACACCGTTTCCACTCTCTTACCTAACAACAGAAAACAACATGCGGGTAACGATAACTATTTTCAACTGGTTGATTTCTTTTTGCTGACTTCGTTCTTATATTGTATTTAACATCGGACGAAGCTTATACAAATTACAAGTTTTGTCCCTTGTTGGTAACTCGTATTTCGTCATTGAAAAATGACTCGTGGAATGAGATAAATTCTCGTTTTACCTTGAATAAACAAAAGGCCACCTGCCCTGTAAACATTTGATGCTGAATTACTGTTCTTTTCAGGGGCAATGCAGGGGGGTAATAAATATCCGTTTTCCCCTCATACATTTTTTGTTTTTTTACGGCACAACTATTGCTAATCGATTATAACGGCCCGTAAAATTACAAGTGGAATCAAAAAAATCAGTGAACCGGCTTGAGTGTTTGCATGGTGTTAATTCCAAAGGTATCCAGCTAAGTATCGCTTGATCCGTTTCCAAGACACCAAATGAACACTATCCCGGGAAATGGAGGCATTATGAAATGGTTTAAAAAGCTCACGAAAACTGAGTCAACTGCACCTGAAAAAGAATCTGTAGAACGTGGTTTGCTTGTCTTTGCCCACCCGACAACCGTTATTTCAGTAGAAGAAATCCTACGCGATGAAGGTTATGAAATACGGGTCGTTAGTCCACCAGCAGCCTATCGAACCGGTTGCGACCTCAGTGTTGAGTTTCCTTTGGAGGCGGAAGCAGCAATTACCGAACTCCTCAATACGGTGGGAATGCCACCCCTTGATGTCGTTCCGATAACTTCGGAGGGTATGGAACCGCTACAATTTGTCCGCAAAAGAACCTACGGCAAATATCTCATGATCAGAGCGGCCAATATGAAGATGACGGTTGATACCGAGACCAAAACTATAGTCAACATCTCTGGCGGTGGCTGTCCCGACGTGCCATATCTTGCGACAGCGATGCTTGGTCAAAAACTCAGTGAGGCACCGGACCCGGGAGAAGTTGGCTTTTCACTCTGTGCATACTCCCTGAACACTTCCCGCGAAGAAATTATTCGAACCATAGGAGAGTAATTCATGTTGTTGTTAGCCGGTGCTGTTCCTGTAGAAAATTTACCCCTGATAATTGGTCCGGTTGAGGTCACCTCGACTGGGATACAAATCGACGGTCATGATTTGCCTATCAATCGAGGCAACGAAGCAATGATGACAGCGGCCTGTCTGATCTGTCGAGAATACGGCGTTCAGGCTCCAGTGGGCCTGGTGGCAGGAGATATAGGGAAACGTGGCGGCAGTATTGCGATTTATAATCATCTGGCTGAACACCTTCCCGAGATGGGAGCCAAGATCTTAACCCTGCATTATGTTATGCCGGACCTGAAATTAAACAAAAAAGTCCTGGCAACAATTGACACGATGGCTGAAAAACCGATATTAATTGCCGATGCTGGGAGTATGTACGTTGCCAAAGCCGGTGGAGATTCTCGTTATTACGACGTGTTTACCCCCGATCTTGGGGAAACAGCTTTTCTTGCCGACGACAAGGCTGATCACCCCAGCTTTACCCGTGGCTTTATTTTTCACATGGAAGACGATGTACCTGAATTAATTCGCAGGGCCTATGCAGGGGGCAATGCAACACCAACCATGTTTGTCAAAGGAAAGGTTGATTATATCTGTCAGGATGGTGAAATCGTAGACACCATTGATCAGCCATCTGTTGAGACAATGGAACCCATTGGTGGAACCGGTGACTTGATTACAGGAATGATTAGTGGTTTAATTCATGCAGGGCTTACTCCTCTGCAAGCTTGTCGAATTGCAGGACGCGTGAACAGGGTTGCCGGTGAACTTGCTCAACCTACCCCAGCGACCCAGATTGATAAAATTTTACATTATCTGCCTGAAGCTCTGGCAAAGGTACAACAACAATTAGGTTAACGTTATGGCAAACATTATTATTCCGTTCCCCTTTCGTAAGCACACCAAGAATCAACGTGAAATGGCCCTTGAGGGTACAACTCTCGCCGAGGTACTCAATACGTTACTCGCCAAGCATACCGGCCTCAAGGTTATCAATGACCAACCGGGCCTGCTCTCTATCTTTATTAACGGCAAACCCGTTTCTGCTGATGTGGAACAATGGAATGATGTTACGGTATCAGATAGTGATGAAATTTCCTTGATCATTCCAATCGCCGGGGGCTAAAATACGGATGAGCTGGTTGCGTGACATTGATGAAATCCGCCTTCCTCAAGAAAAATGGGAAGAAATCACCACACACTGCAAAAGGAAACTTGCAGGTGAATTTCTGCCGGGGGAAAGTCCGGTCAAGAGGGCCTATGGAATTGTAGCCGGTGTCCAGAAGGAACGCGTTCTTCATGTTCAACTGGTCTTGCCGGTGAAAAAAAATGCCAGGGACAACGAACCGCTCAAAACCTATATGGATACGGTTATGGGGGAACATGCTATTCCATCGACCACGCCACTGAGTAAGCGTGGCTGGATAACCGACCCCCAGGAATTAATGGAGTGTTATGAGCTATGTGACCGTAAAGAGCTGCTCATTTTCGGCACCTATCACATGCACATTGTCCCCTGGAAAGGCGATCCGGATCGCGACACCCCCACTGTTCTGGATACTGTCCTGGCAAAGGAGAGTAATTTATTTCAATTTATTATCTCTATGGTCGATGTTGAACATCCTTTCATGAGAGCGTTTTTCGAAGGAGACATCGACAAGGAAAAGTCTCTTGTTATCGAAGAAAAAACTACATAAATCTGTTGACAACATTCGTGTCAGCCTCAACAAAGAGCCTGAATTAATTCTTGAGTACACCGATCCTCTTGAAGGATTTAAGGGATGGTTGGTCATAGACTCCATGGCCCATAAATTATGCGCTGGTGGGATGCGAGTACAGAAGGGGTTGACCCGTGAATGCGTTCAACGACTGGCTGCAAATATGACGCTGAAGATGCGAATTGCAGAAATCAGGGCCGATGGTGCGAAAAGCGGTATTGATTATGACCCTGCATCACCTGGAAAAGAGGAAGCCCTGTTTCGGTTTATACGCGCCATAAAACCCTTTGTCCTGGAACGCTATTCAATAGGACCCGACCTGAACACCACCATGCCGGAACTGGACGCAATTTGTTCTCGCCTCGGCATCTCTTCTATAAAAACCGCCGTTGCCGTCACCCAAAATCTTGATGCGGACGCATTTAATCAACGTATCGCTTTGCTCTCCAAAACTACTGGACCAGCAGCCCTTGGCCGCTTACGTGCCGGTGTCGGCGTGTCTGCCGCCTGCCTGGCTGCACTGGAGTTTCTCAGTATTCCTGCAACAGAAGCAACCGTTGTCATTCAAGGGTTTGGCTCCCTTGCAAACGGTGCGGCCCACTTTCTTAACAAAGCTGGCGTCAAAATCATTGGTCTTGCCGATTGCCAAAAAAGCCTTCTCAGCACTGATGGCAATTCTCTTGACATCCCATCTCTACTCAAATCCACAGTAAATGGCATTATACCGGCAGACAGTGCCAGAGGAGGATATGGAAAGAGAGAGGAGATTTATAATACTTCCTGCGATGTTTTCATTCCAGCAGCAATAGAAAATGCCGTATGTGAGCAGGAAGCAAAGACAATGGATGTGAAAGCAATCGCCTGCGGGGCCAACTTGGCGGTAACACCTGAAGCTGAACAAATCCTCCATGAGCGGGGTATCATCCTCATTCCGGATATGGTTGCCGGCTGCGGAGTTTCTCTCTCCATGGAAGGATTATTTGCACCAGAGAAGTTACCGACTGTCGAGGAAATTTTATTACATGTTGACAGGAAAACACGCAGTATTGTGAAAAAAATGCTCACCCGCAGTCGGCAGGATAATGTACCCACAAGGGAAGCAGCCCTGCGAATCTGCTCCGAAACACCAGTCTACCCTGGGACCAAACCCTACGGTTCTTTGTAACAGTCGTCAGAACAAGACTAATCCTTACTCTTTCTTAACATTAATAAATGCCGGTTCACCCCTTTGATTACCAGATAAACCCCCATGTCTTCAGCTCACCTGAACTGGAACAGCTGTTTGATGAAAAAACCGTTTATCAGCGTTGGCTGGATTTCGAAGCTGCCTTGGCAAAGGCACAGGGTAACCACGGCATCATCCCCATAGAAGCAGCACAAGAAATCAATGATAAGGCCAAGCTGGATCATATCGACCTGGACAGCGTACGAGAGGGGTATAGCAAAAGTCGCAACTCGGTAGTTCCGCTGCTTTCTGGCCTCCGAAGGGCATGTAAAGAAAATTACGGCGAATTTGTCCACCATGGAGCAACAACCCAAGATGTCCTGGACACCGGCGAAATTCTCGCATTACGCAATACCCTGACCCTTGTATATCGTGACA
The DNA here is from genome assembly GCA_945787305.1 of uncultured Desulfobulbaceae bacterium. Taxonomy (GTDB): domain Bacteria; phylum Desulfobacterota; class Desulfobulbia; order Desulfobulbales; family Desulfobulbaceae; genus DRLX01. The sequence goes on from CALZIH010000106.1 coordinate 11,383, forward strand.
TTCGAACGCTGGAAGAGATCTGTCTTGACTTGGCCGGGCAACATAGACATACACCAATGGCAGCAAGAAGCCATGGGCAACAGGCGCTACCGACAACCTTTGGCCTGAAGGTGGTAATCTGGACTGCAGAAATCCGCCGCCACATCGAACGAATAAAGCACCTGTACACCATCATCAACTACGGTCAACTAAGCGGAGCGGTTGGCACCTTTGCCGCTTTGGGCCCAAAAGGATTGAGTGTTGCCAAAGAGACCATGGCAATACTCGGCCTTGAACACAGCCCGCTATCCTGGCACACAGCCAGAGATAATATTGCCGAGTTTGCCTCTGTCTTCTCCATGTTGGTCATGAGCCTGGCAAAAATAGCCAATGAAATTTTCCAACTTCAAAAAACAGAAATTGGCGAGTTACTGGAGCCGTCAATCTCAGGAGCGCTGGCAAGCAGCACGATGCCGCATAAACAAAACCCTGTACTCTGCCAGCGGATCGTAGCATTGTCAAAGCATGTTCGTGGGCTGACTGCTACCATAATGGAAAGCACAGGCCATGAGCATGAAAGGGATCCGCGCTGCCTGTGGGCTGAGTGGCTGGCCATACCTCAACTGTGTATTTACAGCGGTAGTGCTCTGCAATCCATGCTGGGAGTCCTTTCCGGACTTACGGTGCGGCCGGAACGGATGCTTGAAAACTTATACCGACAGAAACATCTTATTACAACAGAGTGGTTGCTTTTTCGCCTCAGTGAAAAGCTGGGAAAAGTAGAATCCCTGAACAAACTGCATAGCCTTTCCGCAATTGCTGCCACAGAGGGGGTAAACCTGAAGGATGCGGTGCTAGCTGATGACGATATCGGCTCACTGTTCAGCCGGGAGGACCTTTCCCTGCTTGACCATCCGGAACGCTATACCGGTCAGGCTGTACCCATTACCGACCAAATAATTACAGAAATCACCACCCAACGGCTGGCCGATCCCGAGAAGTTATAGTTTCGCGCCAGCCACAGACTATTTATGTAAATAAAACTGTTATTTATGAGTGAATGTAATTTTTGTTGCCATATTGTTGATTCCAACTTTTACAGTGACGGCTATACCACGGCTGAAGCGCGTGAAATCTTCTGCGATGTGTACCGCTACCAGCGCTGGCTTGATGTAGAAGCAACCCTTGCCCTGTCACAGGCTGAACTCGGTATTATCCCGGTCAGTGCAGCCGAGAATATTCGTGACATGGCCAAAATAGACAATCTGGATCTTGACGCAATCCGCAAAGGCTTAAAGGTAACAAGCCACTCGCTCATGCCTTTGCTTGATGCCCTTCGTCAGGTCTGCGACAAAGAAGCTGGACAGTTTATACATTTCGGCGCAACAACCCAGGATATTCAAGACACTGCGCAGATTCTTGAAATTCGCGATGTTTTAAGCATCGTCGAGCGTGACCTCAAGCTCATCATCGGGCAAGTAATAGAACTTGCGGAAAAGTATAATCATCTGGTCACAATCGGTCGGACCCACACCCAACATGCTCTGCCGATGACCATGGGATTGAAAATAGCGGTCTGGCTGGATGAGCTCTGGCGAAATTTTGAGCGGTTGGAAGGAGTAAAAAAACGGATACTGGTCAGCCAACTCTTTGGCGGTGTCGGCACAATGGACCCCTTTGCCGACAAAGCCTTTGCCCTCCTGGACAACTTTTCCGCTCGCTTGGGCCTTGAACCTCCAAATGTTGCATGGCATGCCTCCCGAGATCGAATTAGCGAGTTTCTTTCCACTCTTGCGATAATCTCCGGCACGCTTGCCAAAATTGGTGATGAAATTCGCTGCCTGGCCCGTAATGAGATAGGAGAAATGGAAGAACCATTTCAAATGGGCAAGATAGGCAGCAGTACCATGCCACACAAAAGAAATCCTGAGATGTGTGAGCAAGCAGTGGTGTTGGCCAAACTGATTAAATCCAATGCCTCCTTAGGCTTTGAAAGTCTGCTTAACGAACATGAACGAGATTACCGGTCAGTGCGACTCGAGTGGGTTACCATCACGGACACGTCTCTTTATACCTGTGGCCTTTTTGCACTGATGAAAAACATCCTGAGTGATCTCATTGTACATGAAAATAAAGTGCTGGAAAATGTCGATAAAGCTGCACCTTTAATTTCCACTGAGGCCCTGATGTTTTTTCTCGGTAAGTCCATAGGGAAGCAGACTGCGCATACCCTAATATATGAAACTTCAATGGAGGCTGTCGAGACGGACACACCCCTGCTTGATCTCCTGATGAACCGTCCCGAAATTAATGGGAAATTCAGTCGCAAGGAAATACAACAGATGACACTGCCGGAGAATCATATCGGCATGTCGAAGGAGTTGACCAGACGTACCATTGACTATGTCCAAGAGAGACTCCTTCAACGGGAGTCTTCCCTGAATCAAAGGAAACACTGCCCATTGGCAACTGGAGAGGGAACATGTTGCACGTAGACAAGAACGGGATCGATGAGGAACGGTACAGGCGGCAAATAATTATTGACGGTTGGGGGATAAAAACCCAAGAAAAAATCGAAAACAGCAAGGTCTTCATTCTTGGTGCCGGAGGGCTTGGCTGTCCCGTCGCCTTGAACCTTACAAGCGCGGGTGTCGGCAACATCAGGATCTGTGATTCCGATACGGTGGAACTAAGCAACTTGAATCGACAGTTCCTCCATGCAGAGCAAAATGTTGGTGTCGATAAAACAACCTCTGCCGTACAATTTCTTTCTCGATACAACTCCGGTGTAAACTTTACAACCATCACTAAAAAAGTCACTGAAGACAACGTCGACGAACTGGTTGCAGATGCCGATATTATCCTCGACTGCGTCGACAACTTCCCTGCCCGCTACGCCTTAAATCAATGTGCTCTTAGAAAGAATATCCCTCTCGTTCATGGCGCAGTTTGGGGAATGGAAGGAAGAGTTACACTGATTAACCCACCCGAAACGCCTTGCCTTTCCTGCCTTTTCCCGGTGGCACCGGCCAAAGAAGAGATACCGGTACTAGGCGTTGTTGCCTGCGCTACAGGAAGCCTGCAGGCCATGGAGACAATAAATTACCTGTGCGGATACCCACCTAACCTGAAGGGAAAAATGCTGATCATGGATTACTCGACCATGCGGTCCCAGACCTTGGAAGTTGCCAGGAACCCATCCTGCCCCGTTTGTGCCGACATGTAAAGAAGAAGTTCCATCAGTGCACACGGGCAGGTTAGTTTTGTTCGGTTCTCAAAGCCAAAGGCCTAGCTCTGGGTGAACAGGCACTGCACCCCTTCTGGCTCTTT
>CALZIH010000107.1 GCA_945787305.1 uncultured Desulfobulbaceae bacterium
AAAATGAGAACAATAGACATACCTAGTTATGTTGATATAGCGACAAGCCTTGGGGAAAAAGAAGCTCGGCGCAAGTGCTAACCAATGACGTAAAAAAAGGGTCAAAGAAGTGAACGAAAAGGACACAAAAAGGGGTCAGATTTATTATTTGCATTCCTGAGCGAAATCTGTTTAGAATGCTGTATGGCAAGACCACTTAGAATTCTACTCCCGAATACCCCCCACCATATTATGCAACGCGGTCACAACCGTCAGACCGTTTTTGTTGCAGATGAAGACTACAGGTATTACCTGGACAACCTGAGTTTTTTCAAGAAAGAGTTTGGCTGCAAGGTCTATGCATACTGCTTGATGACCAACCATGTCCACCTTGTTGTCGACCCCGGCAATGAAGTTGAATCTTTGTCTCAATTGATGCGGAGGGTTTCCGGCAGGCAAACACGCTATGTCAATAAGCTCGAAGGCCGGTCCGGCAGTCTGTGGGAGGGGCGGTTTAAATCCAGTGTTGTCTCTACAGTTGACTACTTGCCCGCCTGTTGCAGGTATATCGAATTGAATCCAGTCCGTGCAGGTATGGTGGCAAGTCCAGGTCAGTACAGGTGGTCTAGTTTCCGTAGTAAGGCGGAAGGAATGAAAGACCCTGTTGTCGACTATGATACCTGTTACCTGGCTCTCGGTAGGAGCAAACAAAAGCGCCAGGCAGCCTATGCAGAATATGTTGCCGACACCATAGCGGAAAGTGAGACCAAATTGATAAGAGATGCCCTGCAGAGAGGGCAGTTGACCGGTGGTGAACGTTTTAGAGCTGAAATATCGAGCAGGCTTGGTATTCGAATATCCAATAAAGGGCCGGGAAGGCCGAAAAAGAATACTAAATAGGTCTGACCCCTTATCGCAAAGCAACAACCCTACAGTCTGCCGCTTCTACTCTTTCAAATTGGTGACAAGTTACCTGTAACGATATATCTTTCAAAATCAAACCAAAGGAAAATTTCATGAAACTCTACTCATTTCTCACTGGACCAGACGATGAAATCTTCTGCAAAAGAGTTACAGAGAGGCTGAACAACGGCTGGGCTTTGCATGGTAATCCCACCATGTCCTTTGACGGTCAAAAGATAGTTGTCGGCCAAGCAGTAGTCAAAGAAGTGGCAGGGACATTCCATCAGGAAATCGACCTAAAGAAGATGTGATTTAAAAACAGCCTTCTCCCTCATTGAACACAATTTGCAAAGACTGTTGAAGTTCAGGGGACATCTATGATAAGCGAATAAACAGGGCAGAATAAAAATGATAATTACCGTATCATTTACCGAGTAGAAAAAAATAAAATTTCTGTTCTTACTGTTCGTCATGGCAGGCAAATATTGCCAGTAGATGAAATCCAGCCATAACCCTGGGGTCAAGCGGGGCTGGCGGGCACGCGCGTTCACTTGAACACATTAATATTGTCGGTGGCGAGGCTTTTAAAACGCCGACAATATTTGATTTTTTGTACTTTTCCCCTTGCAAAGTTTTCCAACTCAATGATTGAACATGAATAAGCCGATTTATCTCGACTATAACGCTACAACCCCTATCGCACCTGAGGTAATAGAAGCCATGCGACCTTTTATTGAGGAGCATTTTGGCAATCCTTCCAGCAGTCACTGGTTTGGAGCCGAGCCAAAGCGAGCGGTTGAGAAGGCGCGGGAACAGGTTGCCTATTTGCTGCAGTGTGCATCGGAGGAAATAATTTTTACCAGCGGCGGCACTGAGTCTAACAACCACGCCATTAAAGGAATTGCCTTGGCGATGAAGGACAGGGGGAACCACATAATAACCTGCGCCATTGAGCATCCGGCTGTTTTGGAGGTGTGTCGAGCCCTGGTTGAATTTGGTTTTGAAACCACCGTCCTGCCGGTCAACAACGAGGGTCTGGTGAACCCTGATGATGTCAAAACAGCTATTCGGGCTGAGACAGTTCTGATCACGATCATGCATGCCAATAATGAGGTGGGCACGATTCAACCCATAGCCGAAATCGGTGAAATCGCCAGGAAACATGATATTGTCATGCATACCGATGCCGCCCAGTCCGTCGGCAAAATTCCGACACAGGTTGATCCTCTCTTTGTGGACCTTTTGTCCATTGCCGGCCATAAGTTGTATGCGCCCAAAGGGGTAGGCGCACTCTATGTCCGGGAGCCTGTAAATCCTGTACGCTTTTGTCATGGGGCAGGTCAGGAAAGAGGACGTAGGGCCGGTACGGAAAATGTTGCGCTGATTGTCGGTCTTGGCAGGGCCTGTGAATCAGCAGCTATAAACCTGGAGCAACATAGCGTGGAAATGCGAATGTTGAGAGACAGGCTCTACGATACATTGTTGCACAATGTTCCGGAGCTTAAACGCAATGGACACCCGGAGCTGACCCTGCCAAATACATTAAACATTTCTTTTAAGGGAATCGAAGCAGATAAGCTGCTTGAGAAAATTGCCGATACCGTTGCCATCTCAGCCGGCGCCGCCTGTCATTCAGATACGGTGCATATTTCCCATGTACTAAAAGCAATGGCTGTTGAGGAAGAGTGGGCTAAAGGCACCTTGCGGTTCAGTGTCGGCAGGATGACCACAACGGAACAAATCGACAGCGCGGCAGAAGTTGTTATAACTGCGGTGAAGAAATTAAGGGGGTAAAGAAATCAAGACAGTTGCCTGTACCGTGATCCCGGTGTTTTGGTGATCATGTGAAAAAAGACACAGAAGACTTTGAAAGGATCCTGCCAATAGTGTACTATTAACCATGATGGTTGTTATTGTTACGTTATTATTTGTCTTTTTTTGTCCATGTTTTTTTCTAAGGAGAAAGACTCTATCGGGAACTGTTCATGTTGCTAAATGATATTGTTAAACAGGCTAGGGAAAAGCCGACTATCGACTGGGATGCGTATTGCAAATGGAAAATAATCCATACCGGTAGTCTGGGGGAGGTTGATGATGCAGCCCCTTTGGCATGGAAATGCTCCTGCGGGGCGGTCAACACCACAGTGGAAGGAGAAAAATATGGGACATGCCAACACTGCGGACTCGTCTTTCTTGCCTTTTCTAAATAGTTTTGGCTGTTGTTGACGTTTGAACCCATCCTTTATTTGTCATTGCCACAGTAATTTTTTGTGCGTAATGTCTTCATATCCCGTCTGAACCGAGCCTGTTGGGTTGAGGGTTACTGGCTTTGATAGTGGGTCATTTTACGATAGAGTGTTTTACGGCTGATGCCGAGGGCGTCTGCGGTTTTTCTTCGGTTGCCGTTATGGAAATCAAGCATTTTGAAGATGTGTTTTTTTTCGACGGATTCCAGCGTGATGCTTGCCTCGGAACGCTCTGCCTCAACCACAAGCTCGTGCGGTAGGCAGCGTTTTGTAATGATGCCGTTTTCTCCCAGAATAATACTGCGCTCAATGACATTGCGCAGTTCCCGTACATTCCCCGGCCAGTCATAGTCCAGGACGCAGTCCATCGCCCCTTGCACCATTCGATAGGTTGTTCCTTCCGGGCTCAACTTGGTGAGGAAAAAATCAACCAGCAGCGGAAGGTCTTCTTTGCGTTCCTTGAGTGATGGAATGGCAATGTTAAAGACATTGATGCGATGGTAAAACGCCTCGTTGAAGCGTCCCGTTTTTACTTCTTCCCCCAGATTGCGGTTGGTGGCAAAGAGAAAACGGATGTTCACCCTCCGCTCTTCTTTTTCTCCAACCCGTCGGTAGGTCTGGGTTTCCAGCAGGCGCAGCAGGGAGGCCTGCACATCCAGGGAGAGTTCTCCTATTTCATCGAGAAACAGGGTGCCTTGGTGGGCATACGAGACGAGCCCTTCCTGGGATTCTCCTGCTCCGGTAAAGGATCCCTTGACATGTCCGAAGAGCTCGCTTCGGGCCAGTTCCTTTTGCAGGGATGCGCAGTTTTTAATGATCATCGGGTTGCCGGCTCGAGTGGAGCGATTGTGGATGGCGTTGGCCACCACGTCTTTACCTGCACCTGACTCGCCGGTGATAAGTACCGGAATGTCGGCGGGGGCAACCTTATTGATGAGGAATTGAATATCCCGCACGGCCTTTGAATTGCCGATGAATTTCACCGGTCCCTGGTCGTAGCTTGCACTGTGACGAAGCAGCCTGTTCTCAACCGATAGCCGGGAGCGTTGATGAGCCTTCTCAACCAACAGGTCAAGCCGGTCGAGGTTGAAGGGTTTTGCTATAAAATCATATGCCCCGAGTTTCATAGCCTCGACCGCGGTATCGATGTCACCGTGGCCGGTAATCATGATGACTTCCGTACAGGGGCTGGCATCCCGTACCTTGATCAACAGATCCAGATCCGAAGTATCCGGCAGGCGCAGGTCCATAATGATGACATCGAAACTGCGGCCGCGTACCTTGTCTATAGCTTCGGAAGCGTCGGCTGCTTTTACAATCTCTCGATTTGTCCCGGCGAGTTCTTTCTCCAACAGTCTTCTAATGGACTCCTCGTCATCAACCACCAAGACGGGATATTTTTCGATATTCATAGGCTGGTTATCTCAGGTATGCGAATTGTGAAAGAACTCCCTTTGCCTTCCTCACTGGTAACACTGATTTCTCCGTTATGGTTTTTTACAATTGAGTAACAGGTGGAAAGACCAATGCCCACGCCTTTGCCGACCGGTTTGGTAGTGAAGAAAGGTTCAAACAGTTTATCCTGTTGGTCAAGAGGGATTCCGCAACCCGTATCCTTGACAATCAAGACGATTCCACCGGTTTCTTCTCGGTAGGTCTTGATTTGTATGGAACCTCCTCCACATGTTGCATCTAAAGCGTTTGTAAAGAGGTTGATGATAACCTGTTTCAACTGTGATTCATCGCCGGTAATCATGGGCAAGTCGTTGGCAAGATCGGTTTTTAATGTGATGTTGCATTGTTCTTTGAAATGGTGCTGAAGAATAAACAGCGTATCTTCAACACAGCGGTTTACATTGACCGGTTGTAGGCTTGCAGCAATGGGACGGCTGAACGTGAGCAGGGTTTGAACGATATCTCGGCAGCGCAGGCACTCTTTGATGATGGTGTCTGTGTATTCACTGAAATCATCGTAGACCTCTGAATCCACCTGGTCATGGATTAGACCCAGCCGGCGCTTCAGTCCTTCGGCAAATCCGTTAATGGCTGTCAGGGGGTTATTTATTTCATGGGCTACGCCGGCCGCAAGCGTACCGACGGTGGCCATTTTTTCCGCCTGATAAAACTGGTTCTGGTATTCTTTTTCCAGGGTGACATCCCGCTTAAAAAGGAGCACGTTGCGCTCGCCGGTGGGTTGCGTCTTTAGAGGTGAGGCGAGCAGCTCAAAGTGGCGTTGCTTGTCGCCCATTTTATAAATGCGAAGGGCCTTGGTGATTTCGTCACGATCCAGTGACTGGAGAACCGGGCATTGGTCACAGGGTGCACTCTTTTGATGAAAGAGTTCATAGCAAAAACGACCTTTCGGCTCTTCATCCGGATACCATTTCTTAAAAACATGGTTAACGGACTGGATTTTCAGGTCTTCAGAAAGAACCACCATCAAATCCGTTATGCCGTCCAATAATGCTTGAATTTCACGGCGTTTTTTCTCCAGTTCCTGGTTGGAATTTTTCAACTCCTCCACTTTGCGTTGCAGCTCCTGGTAAAATCCCAGCTTGCAATGTTCAATGCCGATGAGGTCTTCAAGCGTGGTCTGTACGGTCATCACCAGGCCTCCTCGCAAATGACCAGGAATTCCTCCCAGGAGGCAGGACGCGGATTAGTCAGATTACAGGCGTCATGCACCGCCATCTTGCAGATAGGCTCCAGGTGTTTTTTATCCTCTGCCGGCACCACCTGGTGTAGTTTGAGGGGCACATTGAAAGAAGCAAAAAAAGCTTCCAGTTTTTCAATGCCCTGTACTGCGGTATCCAAATCAGAGCCGAGACGTTTGTTAAGAACAACCCGACCGATATCCGCCATTTTGGAAGTACAGGACGGAAGATTGAAGCGCATAACGGTGGTCAGCATAATAGGGTGGACCACACCGTGCGACATATCGAAATGGCCGCCAAGGGAATGGGCGAGGGCATGTTCCGCCCCGAGACCGGCATTGCTGAAGGCTGTCGATGCCGCAATGGATGCTATGCTTAATTTCTCCAGTGAATCCAGAGAGCGGGTTTCTACTGCATCTTGCAGATTGCGCATGATCAGATCAATGGCTTTTAGAGATTGCGGCTCTGTAAAAGGAGAGGCAATACGAGACAGGTAGGCTTCAACGGCATGGGCCAGGGCATCAACGGCTGATTGAATGATCAGGGTTTCAGACTTGGTCCGTAAAATCAGTGGATCGACAATGGAAATATTGGGAACCAGGGTGCGGGTTATGATCGACATTTTCACCCCTCGTTTGACATCGGTAATAATGCAAAACTGGGAAATGTCAGAGCCACTGCCAGCAGTTGTTGTAATGAAAACCATGGGTGGCAAAGGGTGCTGCACCCTGTTTGCCCCTTCATAGTCCTGTATCTTGCCGCCATTGCTGGCGATAATGGCGATGCCTTTGGCCGTATCCATTGAACTGCCGCCACCAAGGGCCATGATGACATCGGCTCCATTTTTAAGGTAGAATTCGGCCCCTTGTTCAACCTCAAAGTCTCGAGGGTTAGGCGTCACCCTTGGGTAATAAATCCAATCAATACCGGCCTCTTCAAGAATGTCCATGAGGCGTTGTACCCATCCTGCTTCTTCAATGCCGGTGTCACTGACAAGAAAAACCTTCTTCGCGCCAAGCCTGAGGGCGCACTGGCCTGCATAATTGAGACTTCCCCGACCGAAAATAATTTCAGGGATGGCAAACTTGGTTGTTTCCATATCAGGGCTCCACCGATTGCATCTCGCTCGGGTTTTTAAAATTGAATATAAGATAAAATTAAGAAGGGTACAGCAGCTTTTCAAGCACGTTTCACGCCAGTAATAAATTTATTGTCATATTGATATGTTAAGGGATGTTTTACTGCTTCGGGTCGGGTCATAATGACCCGGCTGGCGTTGGTGATTATGATTTTTGAGAATTGAGTGGGGATGGTGTCGAAAGAAAAGCCTTGTGAAAGTGTGGAACAGGAACAGGTGGGTCATTTTGACCCGGGCGACCGTGCGCTGTGGGGCAAAGTGACCCTTTCCGTGTGTGTGCTTCACCTGCAGCAACTGCAAAGGTTTTTTTGGGGGTGGTTTTTCCAGGCGATATGCTACGGATTCCGGTCGTCAGCCTATGCTGTCTTTCTGTCTAGCACTTCACGAACAGATTGTGCAAGATCACTGGTGCTGAAGGGTTTCAGGACAAACTTTGCGATGCCTATTTCTTTAGCCTTTTCTTCGGATATTAGGGCGCTAAAACCAGTGCAGAGAATTATCGGAATATCAGGTCTGATTTGCAGTACTTCTTGAGCCAGCTCTGAGCCTGAAACGTGTGGCATGGTCTGGTCTGTAAGGATAACATCAAAACTATCAGGAGATTCCAGGAACACTTCGAGTGCTTTTACACCGCTATAATGGGTTGTCACCTTGTACCCCAACCGCTCCAATGTCTCCTGATACATCTTGACTATAATTTCTTCGTCATCAACGACTAAAATTCGTTCGTTACCTTTAGGGAGCTGTTCTGTTTCCTCATCTTGAATTTCCTCGATTTGTTTTTCTATGGCAGGGAAATATATTTGAAACGTGCTGCCTTTACCCTGTTCGCTCTCTACCCTGATAAATCCTCCGCAATCCTGGACGATACCATGCACCAGAGCCAGGCCCATGCCACTGCCTTTTCCAACTTCTTTAGTGGTATAGAATGGCTCAAAAATATGTTTCAGTGAAGATCTGTCAATACCGCAGCCTGTATCCTTGACCATGAGTTCGATATACAATCCTTCCGGAAAGTTAGCATCAAGGATTCTGTCATTATTTCTTAACTCAACAGGGTGCAGTTTAACGGTTAAGACTCCTTTCTCGTCCTCCATGGAATGGAGGGCATTGGTGCAAAGATTGACAATAATTTGATGAATACTGGTTGGGTTTGCAATGATTGACCCACAATCAGGATGTATTTCTTCTCGAATTTCAATGGTCGTCGGTAATGAAGCACGCATGAGCTTGAGCGCCTCTTTTATAGTGGGCGACGGTTGCAGTGGATCCAATTGCTCCGATCCCTTGCGGCTGAATGTAAGAATTTGTTTGACCAGGTGTTTGGCTCGGTTTCCTGCTTTATAAATGGCATCCAGCTCTTCAGTCACATCCTGTCCTGCCTCAATTTTTAACGTCACCAGTTGCTGATATCCAATGATGGCCGCAAGAATATTATTGAAGTCATGAGCGATACCGCCTGCCAGGGTGCCGATTGCTTCCATTTTATGGGCCTGAAAGAGTTCCTCCTCCATTTTTTTTTGGTCTGTTATGTCTTTTGCTATATGAACGGTATATCGAAATTCTCCCTCCTCGCTATAGACCGGCGAAAAAGCGACATGAAATGTTTTGTTGAGTGACTCGTGTCGAATGATGTCACTATG
>CALZIH010000108.1 GCA_945787305.1 uncultured Desulfobulbaceae bacterium
AGTCAGTGAGCGCAGGGTCTGCAAAAATTCCATCTCCGGGACAACCACGCCCATATTCCCGGCAACCGGCTCAACGATCACACAGGCAATATCCTGAGCTCCGGCTCGTAACGTCTTTTCCAGCTCATGGATATTGTTATAGGGAATGGATATGGTATTTTTCACTATATCTTCTGGTACTCCTGGGCTTCCGGGGATGCCGAGGGTGATGACCCCTGAACCGGCCTTGACCAGAAAAGAGTCGGCATGGCCGTGATAACAACCGTCAAATTTTACGACTTTGTCACGCCCGGTAAACCCTCTGGCCAGGCGGATGGCACTCATGGTCGCCTCGGTACCGGAACTGACAAATCGGACCTTTTCAAGAGAAGGTACCGAATCGCAGACCAGCTCGGCCAGTTCAACCTCAAGCGGAGTTGGCGCGCCGAAACTGGTGCCAAAGGGTGCGGCCTGATTGACGGCATTGATGACTTCGGGATGGGCATGGCCGAGAATCATCGGCCCCCAAGACCCGACAAAATCGATATAGGTATTGCCGTCAACATCAGTCACAGTACAACCGTTTGCACTGCGGACAAACACCGGATCACAGCCCACCGATTGACAGGCACGAACCGGATAACTTACCCCCCCCGGTATCACGTATTTGGAATGGGTAAAAAGCTCACGGGATTGCTCTGTTTTCATGAATTCACCATACAAGTATTTTGGTTAAATAGAAGGCCATCGACTACACCTTTTTCACATGTCACTGTAGCGGCTGCAAGGTAGAATGATTGCTAATTATATTGATATATATAATTAATCACTATAAGATTAAGACTTTTGACCTGATACATATTCGTACATTTACAATATCTCTATCGTACAGAAACGGAGAAGGAGAAAAAGAACATGGCAAGTGACAAGGTAATCCAAGTAACAGACGGCGAATTCGACAATCAGGTTGTCGGCAATGACCTTCCCTGCCTGGTAGATTTCTGGGCTCCTTGGTGCGGCCCATGCAAAGCGATCGGTCCGGTTATAGACGAGCTGGCCGAGGAGTTTGATGGCAAGGTGTTGATTGCAAAGATGAATGTTGACGACAACCCGGCGACCCCCGGAAAATTCGGTATCCGTGCTATTCCGACCCTCATTCTTTTCAAAGGTGGAGAGGTGGTAGACAAGGTAACCGGTGCCGTAGGTAAATCCCAGCTTAACGATTTGATTAACAAGGCGCTCTGATCAACCTCATCGATACATGCAGGTTGATTATCAACTCATCATCGTCGGTGCCGGACCTGCAGGATTAACGGCCGGTCTCTACGCCGCCCGTGGTCGAGTTAAAGCGTTGCTTATTGAAAAGGGTGCTGTAGGAGGCCAAGTACTCATTACAGACTGGGTAGACAACTACCCCGCCTTTGCCGAGGGTATCAGCGGTTTTGAACTGGTTGAAAAAATGACCGCCCATGTCGATCGCTTCGATTTGGAGAGAAAATTTACCACCGTCAGCGGCCTTGAACTGCAGGGACCAGTCAAAACCATCTTCATGGAAAATGGTGAACAGCTCACCTGCCAGAGTATTGTCCTTTGTACGGGCGCACGGCCCAACACCTTAAATGTTCCAGGTGAAAAGGAATTAACCGGCCAGGGCGTCTCGTATTGCGCCACCTGCGACGGCCCTTTTTACCGGGGCCAGGAAATTGCTGTCGTCGGGGGCGGGGACACAGCTATTCAAGAGGCCCTGCACCTGACAAAATTCGCGACCAAGGTGACTGTAATCCACCGCCGCGACAAATTGAGGGCAACTAAAATACTCCAGGAAAAGGCTTTTGCCAACGAGCAGATAGACTTTCTCTGGAATGCGCAGCTTAAAGAAATTGAAGGCGACGAGAATGGGGTAAGTCAACTGCATGTTGCCTTTAATAATGGCTCGACAACAACCTTACCGGTCACTGGGGTATTCGTCCTTATAGGTCTTGTCCCTAACAATGATATTCTCCCATTGGATCAACTGGAGACCGATAAGGCTGGTTTTATCGTAACCGATGCGGAGATGCAGACCTCTCTCCCGGGAGTCTATGCCGCCGGCGATATTCGAAGTAAAAATTTCCGGCAGATTGTCAACGCCGCCGGCGAAGGCGCCAATGCCGAACTATCGGCAGAACAGTATCTTGCCTCTCTCGAACAGTAATAACCTCTGGCCCTTTCCGCAGGAATCCTTATGCCCAAGTCAAAACCATTCACAATGCTACAACGCATACTTTGCACATTACTGCTTTGCACTCTACCCCTCACCCAGACTGCATGCTCAAGCTTTGACGGCATGTTTGATGCCATTACCTTTGGCAGCGGTGGTGATGACGAACCGGAAAATGAACCGGCGGAAAGCCTGATAGTTGAGGGCATGGACGCCTATAATGTCGGTGACTATTATAACGCTCTAGAAGCCTTTAACAAGATTCTCGACCAATATCCCTTCAGCCCCCAGGCAACGTTAGCGGAGTTAAAAGCTGCAGACAGTCACTTCTACAAAGAAGAGTATATAGAGGCGAAAACTCTGTATCAGGAGTTTGAAGAGCGTCACCCCACAAACGAGGCTATCCCTTATGTGATGTTTCAAATCGGTATGTGCGACTTCAGGCGTACCGACCGAATCGATCGAGACATTTCAGGTGCCCAGGAAGCCATTCAGAACTTTTCCAAGCTCTTACGCTCCTTTCCCAATTCTCCTTATACCAGGGAAGCCAAAGCGCACATCGCTGCCGCCAAAGATTTCTTGGTCAACCATGAATATTTTGTCGCCGTGTTTTATGTCCGCACCGAAAAATATGCGCAGGCTCAACACCGCCTTAAATACCTGCTCAACATGTACCCCGATGCAGCTATTGCTCCAAAGGCCAAGGCACTCCTTGAACGACTTGAGGCGGGCGATCCACCAAAATGGGGTCTACGGAACTGGTGGCCGGATCTCACCATGCCGGACCTGAAATTCTGGGAATCGGATGATGAAACAGAGGCTGCGGTACCGGATAATACCCTTGACAGCCCCCCTCATTAATCCCTGTCGACAAAACCTTTCAGGGCAACCGGTTAGCTTGCTGTGACCGCTTCCCCGTCCGCTATGTCGTCAAAAGAAACACGCATGGCCCTTACCGGGCAACCGGTAACACAAAGACTACAGCCGGTACATTTCTCCACATCAAAACGCACCTCCATGGCTGGGCGTTCGATATAGAGGGCCCCCACGGGACAAATGCCGGTACATGCTCCACACTGAAAACACCGCGCCTCATCCCTGCCGATTTTTGCGGCCAGCCGCTCGGCTTTAACGCCGAGACTTTTCAAATAGGCTAAGGCCTCACGTACATTCTCCTTATTGCCCTTCAACTCAAGAATCATTATACCGTCCCTTTGTGGGCGTATAACAGCCTTGAGGATATTAAATTCCACATCATACTGCTTAACCAGTTGATAGATAACCGGTTGATCAGAGGTTTCTTTGGGGTAACGCAGAAAATAAATTCGAGTATACATAGTTCAGCTTCCAAGTTGCAGTTTCAGGCTTCAGGGTTTCCCATGCAGCCATCTTGTCAGAATGGTGAGTAAGAAATCAGGTTCTGCCTCGGTATCAAGCAAGAGAAGTTGGTTCTCCTCCAGCTCATTTGGTTGTTCAAAATGTTCCTTCTGCTTAAGATATATCTCCCAACGACCGTCAGATACCGCAAGCGGGTCACGGCTGCGGAGCTCAAGCCGACGCTGGACCTCTTTTTCCGAACAGTGACAGAAAATAAATCGAACGTCAGCCCCAAGGCTTGCTCCACACTCCAGGACGTTGGCCCGGTCACTTTTACGACTGTAGGAACCATCCAGTACAACATCCTTGCCCTGACGAATCCGGGTGACAGCGGCATCCAACATTGCCCGGTAGGTGCGTTCTGTATATTCCGGACTGTATATTCCCTGATTACGGCCATCAGACCTTCGCTCGGTGGCCGCGATTCCGGCCAATTGCTTGCGGACCCGATCCGTATTCAGATACAGACGCTGATGGCGAAGGGCAAAGGCCTCGGCAACGGTCGATTTACCGGAGGCTATTAAACCGAAAAAGACGAAAAGAGTGGGCATGTTTTCTGGTTATCCCCTGCGGGCATACCGGTGCGCCAGAGAAAAATATTGTGCGGCTGCCGCCAAGTTCTGCTCTTTGATTTTAGTATCAACGGCGGGATCAGCAGCAGTGAAAAGACCGATTTTACCACGTACGTAAGCACGGTAACAGGTGTAAAAATTCAACAGCAAACGAAGATCGTTATCACCAGATAGGTCGCAAAACCTATCGATAAACAAAGAAGAGAGCTCATGCAAACCGTGAAAGTCCAGATCCATGGCAAGAAAAGCGACATCGCTTGCAACATCGCAGTAACGAAATCGCTGGTTAAACTCTATACAGTCATAGATGTACACCTTGTCAGCTAAACAGATATTAGCTGAGTATAAATCGCCATGGCAATCCCTGATACGCCCCTGCTCTATCCGGGACTGAAACAGATCTTTCTCGGCAAGCTTGGATCGTGCATACGAGGAAATCTCATCAAACTGCTCTTGAGAAAGGGCACCGTTGCCGATAAACCCTTCCGTCTGCTCAAAATTTTCCAGCACATTTACCGACACGGCCTCTGCCGTGCCGAAGCCATCGATCTCCAGGCTACGCTCTGCCTGCTCATAAAAGGGAACAAGAACTTCGACCAGCTCCTTAATGTGGGCAGGTGTCAGCTCGCCCCGCTCAATGACCCGAACCATCATTTGTTCTTCAGGCATGCGCCGCATCTTGACGCCGTATTCAATCACGTCACCTGCACCGTCGAGCATCAAGGCACCATTCTCATCACTGACGTGAACCAGTTGAAGATAAATCTCCGGGCTCAACCTTCGATTAAGGAGCAACTCTTGCTCGCAACACTTTTTTCGTTTTTTAAGTGAAGAAAAATCGAGAAAGCCAAAATCCACCGGCTTTTTAAACTTGTAGACAAAATCACCGGCCAGAAGGACAAATGAAATATGGGTTTGTACCAGCTGTACCGTAACCACCGGATGCGGATAGGCCGTGGGCTGGAGCAAGGCCTGAATATATGGGGGATAAAGATCGTCTGTCATGGAACCCTCCGAGGGTATTTGCTTCAAATGAAAAATGAAATGGCACTCTACCAAAACTTCCAACGCTCGTAAATGGTTTACCTCGCATTTACCTCATGGTAGGATACCCAGCATGAATGAACAAACGTTACGCACACTTTTCCAGGCGGTACAGAACGGGAAGATTGACATCGATGATGCGGTTGGACAAATGCGCCATTTCCCTGTCGAGTCAACAAGTTCCGCCCTAATCGACCATCATCGCAGCCTGCGAACCGGCATCCCCGAAGTCGTTTTCGCCCAATACAAGACAGGCGACCAACTCATTGAAATTCTATCTGCACAATTACAGCAACCCCATGTTGTCGTCGCCACCCGTGTCTCTCCTGAAAAAGCACATGCCGTCACTGCCAAGGTTGAAGGACTGCGCTACCACGATGAAGCGCGCATGCTGACCGGAAATGAAAACAAAATCCTACGGCACAAAGAGAGAGCCGCTGTCATCCTCGTCACAGCGGGCACATCTGATTTACCGGTGGCGGAAGAAGCCAGAATCACCCTGCATTGTTTTGGTCACGAGGTTGAGCCCGTGTACGACGCAGGGGTTGCAGGTATTCATAGAATCCTCGCCCAGCAGGAGCTCCTGCAACAGGCGCCGGTCATTATCGTGGTTGCTGGCATGGAAGGGGCCCTACCTTCGGTGGTTGCCGGCATAACTCCGGCACCGGTTATCGGCGTCCCTACCAGTATCGGTTACGGTACCGGAGCAGGAGGGTTTTCAGCCCTACTTGGCATGCTCAATAGCTGTGCGCCAGGGCTTGCGGTGGTCAACATTGATAACGGTTTTGGCGCGGCCTGCATGGCCGCAGCGATTAACAGGGCAGAAATAAAAGAATAGAGGGATAGAGCTTTTGGGTATGCCAACGAGGGCGACCTGGTCGCAGGAATAATCACCTGTAACCATTCCGGGATTGTTACCTCATCACCAAACAAGCGATCTGCAAGCGACGCCGGTCGCGAGCCAAAAGACTGTGCCTGTTATCCAGAAAAGCTACAGAGCTGCTGCCATTTTACAATAAGACACCTCTCGGCATTTGCCCTCGATCAGGTTGCATAGTTATGCCTTTTTCCCACCCAGAGCTGCAATACGCCCCTCACCCAGCCACATCTTGTCGGTAAGATGCATCCTCTTCAGCCTCATACAATTCATCCAGCGACATATAAAGATTTTTACGGACAGAATCAAATTCTTTCACTTGGGCATGGGCTGCATCAACTTTCTCGCTATTATACAACTCAATTGCAGTTACAACATTTGAATGGACATCCTTATGATGTTCCCCCAGCTTCTTAAAAGCTGGATGTGCGACAAGTTCAGGGGGAGCAGCATCGTACCACTTGCCAAATTCACATTGGTGATGATCAGGCACATCAGCTGGCTGGATATGTTTATGGCCATTCAAGACTGCAGTAAGATTCATCTTCCAGTTAAAATGTGCCCCCTTCACCTTGCCGATATCAAAAACCGGCGGTTTAAAGGTGAATTGGGTAAGCAACTCTGCAAGCTCGTGGACGTTGGTTTTTGATTCTATTGCAAGCTCTTTGATGTCGAGACTAGCCGCCGCTACACCTTCCGCTTCAACCTTGACCGAGGCAATATCAGCAGTTATTTCGTTATTAACTGCCGCTGCCTGAGCAATATTTTCGTTGACCTCCTGCATACCAACCGATGCCTGGCTCACGTTTGCCGCTATTTCACGGCTGGTTCCGGCCTGTTGCTCAACCGCTGCTGCCATCGATGAAACGATCTCATTGATGTCATTGATGGTTGAGGTTATCGTGTTTATCACAGAGATCGTCTGCTCACTTGATGACTGAACACCGTCTATCAGCTCTTTAATTTCCTGGGTTGCCTCTGTAGTTTGCTTTGCCAAATCTTTAATTTCATTGGCAACGACGGCGAACCCCTTGCCCGCCTCCCCGGCCCGGGCCGCTTCAATTGTCGCATTGAGGGCAAGAAGATTCGTCTGGTCGGCAATTTCGTTGATGGTTTCCGTAACCTTGCTGATATTCCTGGCTGAATCGCCAAGCTCACCGACCCGCGAAGAGGCGGCAGCCGCCTCCGTAACCGCCGATTCTGTTATGACCCGAGCCTTGCCGGAACCGGAAGCGATTTCAGCCGTTGTTGTCGTCATTTCTTCGGCAGCGGAAGCCACCATGCTTACATTGGTGCTTGTCTGTTCCGAGGCTGCGGCGATGGCTCTCATATTGGCATTCATCTCTTCTGTGGCAACAGCAACAGCATTACAGTTCGCAGCCATTATCTCAGCCGAGGAGGACAACTTCCCAGCCAGGGTATCCATTGAACTTGCTGACACGCCTATGGTTGATGAACGGCCCTGGATGTTGGCAAACATTTTATCCAACTGCTGAGCCAGCGTATTGGCCGCCGTGATCAACATGCCAGTCTCATCCTTTTGCGTTCTCGAATTTCGGACGGTCATATCTCCATTTGTAATGGTGCCGACAAATTTACAGGTGGAGTCTATATTTTTTAAAATGCCGTTGGTTATGAAAAGAATGAGCAATGCCATGCCGACGACCATAGTGGTGTTCAAAATCAGTAATATTTTTTGATTTGCACTTACAGAAGAAATGATGCTCTGCATACTGGCATCAAGTTGTGCAACCTGTTCTTCTGAAAAGTGTTGAATAGATGTTGAGATAGCTTCAGCAAAAGGGTCAAATTCCCCCATCATCTTGTTGCCTTCTTCATGACCTTTACTGATATATGTCTGGGCCATATTTTTGCCCATCTCGTAAAATGCATCAAAATTTTTACCAATTTCCGCCAACTCCTTTATTGCTTCAGTATCACCCGTTTTGGTAAACATCTGCATGAAATCGCTTGAATATTCCCTAAAGACAACAGCCTGTTCGTCTGCGACCTTGAACCCATCGTCAAACCCTTCCGCCCCACGGGTAGCAGAGATATCGGTAAGCCATTGTTGCACCTGGATAACCGCTTGCTGCATTTCTTTTGCCTTGATAGCAAAAACAAGGGCTTCTGAACGGCTTGCATCAGCCAACGCTTTATTTTTTTCTCCTAATTTCCAGGTGATACTTGTTGAAAATGCCATGAACAAGGCTACAGCGACAATAATTGCTCCAAATTTCTTTCTGATTGCCATCCCGATTGTCCTCCACCGTGGTACTGATAACCTTTATCAGATTGATTTTCCGTAATTTTCTATATATTTTCATGCTAGGTTATTTAGATAGGACAAGTCAAGCCCGATTGACAAAAACCCTTCTCTTGCAGTGTTTTTTGTAAATCTTGAAAAAATGTAATGGCACAGGGGAGAAGAGGAAAAACACCTGTTATTAAAAACAATTACTTTTCCGGCCTTTCAAGATTTATGGCTACCTTATGGGAAAAACGGATTATAATAATTTGCCTAGGGCAGACTGCACAAAACATCGCGCCCATGGTTTCACCTGCCCATCCCCTTTTTCCACGCTTTAACGGTTTTCTTCATTGCAGGATGCGGCCCGGCATCGTATAATCTATATGTTTTTGTCTTGTAATCGACACCTTCAGTCATAAAACCCAAATAACGGATAAACTTTCCATGAACACAACCCTGAAGCTGAAGCTTGGCCTACTGATCACCCTGATACTTTTTGCCTTTATGATTCTGGTGCCCTCATTTTATCCAGCCGCACCTGAGTGGTGGAAAAAATATCTGGCACCAGGCGGATTAAAGCTTGGCCTGGACCTCCAGGGCGGCATGCACCTGGTCTTACAGGTGGACCTTGACAAGGCCGTAGAAAACTCATTGGAATTTTCTGCCAAAGACCTGAAGGAAGGTCTAGCTGAAAAAAATATCGCTGCTGTTCGCATGGACTCCGG
>CALZIH010000109.1 GCA_945787305.1 uncultured Desulfobulbaceae bacterium
ATACAACGAAAATCCTGGTCGACCAAGACATACAAAAGTGCATGTTGCCATGCAGGCGGGGCGGGAATATGTGACAGGATCATCTGCCCCATGGAGGCAAGGTCTACATTCTTTGACAATGCATTCATCAGTTCCCGGAGTTGACGCTCTCTTGTCTGCCGTTTGTCTATGTTACGGCCCATCCTGTTGAATGCGGTGACAACATCTCCCAGCAGGTCATTGCTTCTGACTTCAAGTTCACAGGAACCATCGCAAGATCCCTGTTGTCCAAACGTGCTTTGTATATCCTTGTTGATGGTCTGCATTCCCCTGATAATCCGGCCAAGCTCTTTGGAGATAACCAGGTGGAAGAGCAGGTGATTCACTAGGCCGACCAGCAGGCCGGCACCTAGACAGAGCAATATGAACTGGGCTGAAAATGCCTTTTCCGTATGCAAAACAGTTCTGGCTACCAGGGGAAAGAGTATGCCTATGAAAAGCCCAAAGGCAATCATGGCAAAGAAGAGTTGATGGAAGACATTACGTCTTGGCTTGCTCTCTTTCATAGCTGTTGGTTATGCGTTTGACCTTGAGGCTGGCCCAGGCAGGAACCAAGTACTATCCTGTATTGACTACTAGTTGGTATTGTTTCCATATTGCCTGGAACCGTTACCCTTTCGTCTTGTAATTTCCGTTTGCTTTGTCACCACCTGCAATGCGCCTGCACCGCAATGCCTTGATATGGATTGGAAGAAATCCGAACTCGGTTTGATGGCCAGATCTTTAAGTATTTCAATATCCACTTCACCACGATCATCAAAATGGAGGGTTAAATGAACCGGAACCTTGCCGTGAAAGGAGTAGAGCATTTCCTTGAGTTCTTCCATATGTTGGCGTGACGTTCTCCCGGCCTGCAAACGAATGCTCGTTTTTTCAGTATATTTTTCAAGAGCATCGGATAAGCGGTTGATGGATTCGGCAATTATTTTAGCGCCCCGTTCCCCTTGTTGGACAGTACCAACGACAATAAGCGCCTCTTCCCCTCCCAGCAGATGGGAACACTGGGCAAAGGTAGACGCGAAAACGACCACCTCGACGTGAGCACTCATATCTTCAAGGACTGTAAAGGCCATACGGTCGCCCTTTCTAGACTTATGCTCCTTGACCTGCTGGATAAGACCGCCAAGCCGTACGGCTTGACCATCACGCCAGGAATCAAGCTTGTCGATATCCGTGTCAACCAGTCGTTTGATATCACCTATGACCGATTCCAGAGGATGACCGGTCAGGAAAAATCCGACGGTTTCTTTTTCAAAGGCAAGCTTTTGCAGTTCAGGCCAGTCTTCGATATCGGGAAGTTCAATATCGTTATGGGAGAGCTCCTGATCGGCCTGCTGGGTGAGGGCAAACAGATTCATCTGCCCGCTTAATCGATCTCGTTGTACAGCCTTTGCCTGTTCAAGCGCCTGATCAAGGACCTCCATAAATTGGGTCCGGCGACCATTCAATGAATCAAGGGCCCCGGCTTTAATGAGACTTTCTATAACCTTGCGGTTGACTCGCCCCGAATCAATACGGCTGCAGAAATCTCCAATTGACTTGTAGGGTCCGTTCTGTTCCCGTTCTTCGATAATGGATTCCAGGGCGGCACCACCGACGTTTTTCACCGCTGCCATCCCAAAACGAATACGATCATTGATGACGGTAAAATCATCAAAGGATTCGTTGAGATCCGGCGGCAGGACATCTATTTCCATCTGCTTGCATTCATTGATATACTTGACGACTTTGTCGGTATTGTCGACATCGCAGGAGAGCAGCGCGGCAAGGAACTGGGACGGGTAGTGTGCCTTGAGATAAGCGGTCTGGTACGCTATCAATGCATAAGCTGCAGAATGGGATTTATTGAAACCATAACCCGCGAATTTGGCCATCAAATCAAAAATATATTTGGCCTTCTCTTCAGGAATGTTGTTTTTCGCGGAACCGGCCATGAACTTTTCCCGTTCCTGCTCCATAACCTCCGGAATTTTCTTACCCATGGCCCGGCGTAAAATGTCGGCGTCACCAAGGCTGTACCCTGCGAGAATATTGGCAATTTTCATGACCTGTTCCTGGTAGACGATGACACCGTATGTCTCTTCCAGAACAGTTTTGATTTGCGGGAGTGGATATTCAGGCAGTTGACGGCCATGCTTGGTTTCAACAAAGGTGTCAACCATGCCTGAGTCAAGCGGGCCGGGACGGTAGAGGGCAACAAGGGCAATCAGGTCGGAGAACTGCTCCGGGGCCATTTTTATCAGTAGCTCCCGCATGCCGTCACTTTCAAGCTGGAATACACCAAGACTGTCGCCACGGCAAAGCAGATCATAGGTCTTGGGATCATCCATGGGAATCTTGGCCAGATCAATCTCAATACCGATATCCATTGTAATCAGTTTGAGGGCGCGATCGATTACGGTCAGGGTTTTGAGCCCGAGAAAGTCAAATTTAATCAGACCGGTTTTCTCGGTGTACTTCATGTCGTACTGGGTCAGCACCTCCTTGTTCGGCCCGACGCAGAGGGGCAGGTACTCAACCATTGGTTTTGGCGAGATAACCACTCCGGCGGCATGAATCGATTTGTGACGGGATAATCCCTCAAGGGTCTGGGAAACGGTGAGCAGTTCCCTGATGCTCTCATCCTTCATCGCATCTTTGAGGCGCGGTTCTTTATCAATGGCTTTCTTCAGTGTAATTTTCAGCTCATCGGGAACCAGTTTTGCAATACGATCTACTGCCGGGAGAGGAACTTCCAACACCCTGCCGACATCACGCAGGACAGCCCTTGCCTTCATGGATCCATAGGCAACGATCTGGGCCACATGGCGGTCACCACCATACCGCCTGCGAACGTAGTCTATGACCTCGTCACGGCGATCCTTGCAGAAATCGACATCAAAGTCAGGCATGGACATCCGCTCAACATTGAGAAAACGCTCAAAAATGAGACCATAGGGGATGGGATCGATGTCGGTAATAGACATACAAAATGCCGCCAGGCTTCCTGCTCCGGAGCCACGACCGGGACCTACCGGGATCTTCTCCTTCTTCGCCCAGGTGATAAAATCGGCGACGATAAGAAAATAGCCGGCAAAGCCCATCTTGTTGATAACATCTATTTCCATGGTCAGGCGATCCCTATACTGTTGCACCAGTTCCGGGCTCACCTCCTGCAGTTCACGCAGATGATCGAGGCGTTCATCAAGGCCGTTCCAGCAGGCTTTTTCAAACAGTGATTCCAGGGTCTCGTTTTCCGGTACGGGGAAAATAGGAAAGTGATGTTCGCCAAAAGAGAGCTCAAGGTTGCAACGATCGGCAACTTCCAGCGTGTTTGTTAACGCTTCAGGGCAATAGGTAAACTGGCGCGCCATTTCCTCCGGCGACTTGAAATAAAGCTCATCGGTTGAAAAACGAAATCTCTTTGGATCGTTTATGGTTTTTCCTGTCTGAATGGATAGCAGTACCTCGTGGGCATAGGATTCTTCCCGGTTGAGGTAGTGGCAGTCATTGGTGGCAACCAGTTTAATCCCCAGCTCGCTACCAAGTTCCATCAACCCTTCATTGACTATTTTTTGCTTGGCAATCCCGTTTTCCTGGATTTCAAAATAGAGGCGATCACCAAAGATTTGCTGCAGCTCAAGGGCCTTGTTTTTTGCCCCTTCACGGTCATTATTGGTTATTCGCCAGGGGATTTCTCCATGCAGACATGCGGTCAGAGCGAGCAAACCTTCCTGATGTTGCAGCAGCGCATCTTTGTCAATGCGCGGCTTGTAGTAGAATCCTTCTGTCTGGGCGATGGAAGCCAGTTTCATCAGGTTTCTGTAGCCGGTTTCATTCATGGCCAGCAATACCATGTGGAAGTTATGGCCTGCGGTTTTGTCATGGACAAGGCGACTGGTTTGTGAAATGTAGAATTCACAGCCTATGATTGGCTTGATCCCGGCTTTTTTTGCTTTTTCATAAAATTGCAGGGCCCCATACATCGCACCGTGATCGGTTACGGCCACCGCAGGCATATCAAATTCCTGGCTGCGGCGGATAAGATCTTGAAGACGGATTGCCCCGTCAAGCATGGAATATTGTGTATGGACATGAAGGTGGACAAAGGGTGCGGACATAAAGTCAACTCTCAGGTTATGGGTTGCAATAAGAACATAGGGCTACAACAGGTAGCCAAATGTCGGTGCTGCCTTTTTGATTACTGTAATCCTTTTACTCCCTCAAGCAGGGCATCGGTAAGATCAGCTTCATCAAGGTTTGCTCCGGTCAGGTCGGCCCGAATCAGATTGGCGCCCTTCAGGTTGGCGCCGGAAAGATCGGCATTCTTCAAGTTGGCACCGGGAAGGTTGGCATAGGAGAGGTCTGCCGCAATAAGTTTTGCCCCTTCCAGATTCGCACGGCGCAGGTTGGCCATTTTAAGTGACGCCCGGCGCAGGTTGGCCCCGACCAGGTTGGCGCCAACCAGATCAGCATTCTTTAAGTCAGTCTCTGCAAGGTTACAGCCTGGACAGTCGCGGGCCATCCACTTGACGGTGGAACGAAGATCCGTCCTTGCAGGAGTAGAATAGGCCGATTGTTCATCTACAACGGGCGGCGTTGATTCCTGGCGTGTTTCCTCTGCAGGAAGGTTTTGAGCTGTATCTGCATCGCGAACGGTTGGTTCTGCTGATTGGCCCGTGGAGCGTATCGAGCGACGATAACTTTTTTTCCGGGTTGTGGTTGTATGAAAAAGGCGCTTCGCATCTCCGGGGTATTGCTCAGCGGTATACAGTAAAACGCCGTTTGCAGTGGCGAGGTATAACGATTTCGCAGAACCAACAACCTGGAAGCAGCGCAGATCCCCATACCACCATTTTTTCATGCGCATACAGAGCTCGCCGTCTTCACTGACATCCCAGTTGCCGACATCCTTGTTGTTAAGGATATCCTTGCCAAAGAGTTTTCCGGAATGATCAAAAAGCAGGTACGAGTCCTCTTCAAAGGAGTGGATAAACAAGGTGTTGTTATCAACCAATTCAAGAACATCGGAAGGCGCCATGATTGCAGCCCCTTCGACTTTTTCTACCTTGCTTATGGTCTTGGGACCGCAGCCGGCTACGAGGAAAATGCAACAAAGCAGTACTGGTATTGCTTTCATTGGGCGACCTGTTTGGGAAGTTTAATCTGCGGCTCATACCCTGTTGGGAGCAGGATCTCTAAGTTGCACGCAATGCTTGTTGTTAAGCTGCGGCAACACCGCCTGTACAATGCGATACCTGTGCCTTTTTTTTGTATGTAGCTGAAATTAAATGATGTTGGCTGGCGTTAGCCTGTTGGTATACTGACTGTTATAGTACACTGTTCCCGTGCTTTGTACACCCATTTATTAGATAGTCAGGCCGAAAAGAGATCACCGGCAATCGGTAATCAATTATTCTTGTATTTGAAACCGTTCACGAATTTTAGCCAGGGGAACAAGATCGGCTTTTCGCTCAGATGGCGTAAGAAAGGAGAGGAGTTTTGTTTTAAGGACTGTCGGGTTGAGTTCGGAATCAATAGCAATGATGCCTTCCATTATAATTTTTTGTAAAAGCAGTTCCTGGTTGGTGCGTTCACGAATATTTGCCGCAAAGGGTACGAAAAAGAAATTGGAAAACGTCAAGCCATACAGGGTTGATGTCAGGGCAACCGGGACTGTTGCCAGGATGACTGATGTGTCACCAATGCCGGCCAGCATTGAGATCAGGCCGACAACCGAACCAATGATCCCGAAAGCAGGGAAAAAATCACCGATAGTCCGCAGAACCCGCTCGCTGTCTTCCCGGCGCAGTTTGAAAAAGTACATTTCGGTGTTTAAAATATCACGAATCTGTGCCGGTTCATAGTTGTCAACCAGGCAACCCAGGCCGCGCCGGAGATAAAGGATGGAGGTCTCCTGCTCCTCATCCTGCAATGAGAGTACCCCCTGTATTTTTGATTTAATCGCAAGGTCGATAAGGATGTCGACAATCTCGGCCTCTGATTTTATTCTGCTGGAATAGGAGGCCTTGACAACTTTATAGGTGATGGACAGGCGATCCAAACGGAAGCTGAGTAAGGCCGCCGCGGTGCTTCCGCCAACGACAATCATGAACCCGGCAATGTTGAAGTACATGCTCAGGTTGCCCTTGAGTAAAAATCCGGAAAAAAAGAGAACGATACAGAAGAGTAAGCCTACAATATTTTTACGTTTCATTGGACATTTATCTCGGTTGCTGATTGGGCTGGAGGAGGTTCTTTGGAAAGAATGAGTTCCACCCTTCGATTCGCCTTTCGGTTTGCAGCCGTTGTATTGGGTTTAACGGGTCGAAAATAACTATAACCACTCACCACCAGCTGTCTGGCGGGGACATGTCCCTCATCAATAAGGAAGCGCGCCACTTGGCCGGCCCGCGCTGTTGACAGTTCCCAGTTACTGGAAAATCGTGCCGAATGCATGGGTATGGAATCCGTGTGGCCGATGACATTGATCATGTACGGCGTTTGTTGAATAATCGGGATCAGTTTACGCAACGATTCTTTTGCCGACCGGGTAAGCTCAGCCTGACCGGACTCAAAGAGCAGATCGCCGGTGAGAATGATCCGCATGGTTTTATCCGGGACTAATTCAATTGAGGCAAATTTTTCCAGTTTTTCACTGGTAACGGTTACCTTGGAGAGGTCGTACATTCGGGTGATCACCGTGTTTCCAGCTTCCTTTTCTTCAGCTTGCCCCTGTTCAGAAATCGGCTTTTTCACCTGATCATCAGGGCTGTTTTCTACTGCTGGTGGTATTTCCTTGGGAAGTGATTCCACCTTCTCGTTTTCCGGAATATCTGTAGATAGTTGCGGGATCGGTTCCGGCTGAAACGATTCTTCAAAAAGGGTGTCTATAGGGTCTGCCTCTTGAGGAGTTGGTTGGATTTTTTTTAATTGATTGCGCTGGTTCGAGGAGATGGATGGACTTATGGGATGAAATGGTACCGTTGTCGTGGACGTATCCGGGATGGGCATAACAGATCCGGCAACCACTTCCGGTGGTTCTTCGCTTAAAAATTCCCTGTTGGTTAATTGATAGACAAAGAGGGTGAGAAAAAGCACGAACATGGTCATCATCAGGTCAGACCAGGCAATTGACCAGTGGGTTGCCTTGGGGGTGCGGGCGCGAAAGAATGTGTCATCAACAACAAAAACAGGATGACTGCTTTGGGTATGATAACCAGGCTTTTCAGACCCGATCAACTCAGGGACTTCCTCTTCCACTAGTGACGGTGCTGCTGTGTTTTCAGGAGATTCATGGGGCGTCATGATTCTTCTTATCGGTATGTTGTGAAAAAAGAAATAGAAAAAGAATTACTGGAGGAGCTGAAACAATCCCATTTGTTCTATATTTTTCAGGGAACCCCACAGGTCGGCCTCGCTATGGGGTTCAAGGGTGATAAATGGTACCTGGCTTTCCTGTTTCAGGTGTTGAAAAAGCGCTTGAAAGTCAAAGATACCCTCGCCAACGGCTATGTGCGCGTCTCCTCTACCATCGTTGTCATGGAGGTGCAGTTGACCAAGCCATGGGGACAGCTCAGCAAGCCAAGGTTGCCATCCTGTGCCGGCAAACGCCATGAGATGACCGGTATCTAAACAGAAGCCGATATTTCTTTTGTTCAATGCAGTAAAGAGCCGTTTGTGGATGATCGGTTCAGTCTCATAAGTGTTTTCAAACATTACCCTGGTTCCCTCTGAACTGGCCAACTCAATAAGTTCCGTCCAGGTTGTAACAGAGGTTTCCAGCCAGCGTTCTACATTCGATCCATATTTCATGGAATCAAAACCAAGATGACAGACTATGGATTTTGGTTTGAAAACGGGAATGAGGGCAAAGGCCCGGTGGAGTTTTTCCCGACTCAGTGCAACTATTCGTTTATCGATCCCACCGGGGACAAGATCGTGAAAGGGGGCGTGCATGGTGCAGGCCAGACCATGCTTTTTCAATACCTGGGCAATTCTGGAAAAATCTTCCGGTTTCGAATCCCACAGGCAGTTGCCTTCCAGGCCGATTTCGGGCTGCATTCGGTGTTTAATAAATAGCGCTAGCAGGTCTTTGTGTAACCGTTCAAAGGGAGCATTGATAAAGCATTGTGCAGTTAGTGCGGAATAGTCATGTTGGGTTGTCATGGTCGTGTGGCTACCTTGAAAAAGAAAAAAGAACGGCTCAAAATACACGGCTTGCCTCATGAGAAGACAATGCAGGTCTTTATGTTATTGTGATTACCATCAAAATTCAGCTTGAAAGCAGAATTGCCTGTGCGGCCTTCGTAGTAGGGGACTGAGTTTTTTTCCACCAATCCGGGAGTCAGATTAACTATTTTATAATTATATAAATACTATACGGCCACTTGAATAGTTGTCT
Source organism: uncultured Desulfobulbaceae bacterium (assembly GCA_945787305.1). Lineage (GTDB taxonomy): Bacteria > Desulfobacterota > Desulfobulbia > Desulfobulbales > Desulfobulbaceae > DRLX01. The sequence goes on from CALZIH010000109.1 coordinate 8,423, forward strand.
GTGGTGAAAGTTATTCTGTCCCCGGTATAGAAAAATAAAATCAGTCCCCTCGCCGAGCAGGTCTAGCTGAGTTTTGATGGTAATCAACT
>CALZIH010000110.1 GCA_945787305.1 uncultured Desulfobulbaceae bacterium
AAGCCCTTGAACTCTGACCACCCCCGGAGGGGGTGGTTTTCTACAACGAAATAAAATAACTTTCCTTTCTTTACCAATTTTTTTTACCCAAAAAAGCTAATAAAATCGGGCTGGGCTAAGCCGGATTCGAGAGTAAAGAAAACGTGCGTTTAATTGACTTTTAATTCCTATGTCCTATGTCGCTTTTGGTACCTTTGTGCAGACGGACCCTGTTTACAGACGATCTATTTCTATACCGGTCGGTATCAATAATCCGTCTAAAATGATATGAATTTCCTTATATAAAGGGGCTTATACCCGAACAGGGCATTCAGGTGATGGAGCAGAGCATGCTGCCCTTCGGAAGTCCATATTTCGGTGATCTTTTCGTTTGCCGACTCGTATCGCTTAAGCATAAGCTGAACATCATCACCAGATCCGGCTGAATCCGTAACTGCGTCATCAATGAGACCGAGCCACAACGCACTCACCCCCATGATAAATGATGGCCAGTTTCGCTGCATACTCTCAGACCAGTTGCGGTCACTGGTATCTTCGATATTAATCAGTCCGTTGTCCGTTGGATTGTCGACGAGTAACTTTGTCACGAAACCTTCTTCCACTATTTTTTTCAGGAGTGTGCTTTGTGCGAAATCATCAAGCATGAGGGCTGAAACACCCTGGCTGCAATAGGCCATGAACGTGAAACTATGTCCAGTCTGGTCACGAGCTGCACGGCGGTGAAATCGCCAGTAGGAGATATCATCACTATGTTTTTGAAGAACAGGAGCGACGATTGCGTGTGCAATCAGGAGATCCATGGTCCAGTTGATTTCAGTATCTTCAGGCCATGCAATATTAAAACCGAAACGGTACCAATACTGATCGTTCGTCCCCTGAAGACCCGGTGGATAGTTCTTGCCGGGTGTGTTGTGTGAATGCTGGCTATGCGTGCTGCAACTGCAGATAAGCAACCCGAGCAGAAGCCAGGAAGAGATAACTTTTAGTTTGATACAGATGCGTTGTATTTTCATGAGTAATATCTATTCAAAAAATAGAGTTTACAAATTATGGTTCATTGCAGGAGTGTTATCAAGTTACCTTTCGTAAAAAAATATACCAGGGTATCGAGAGACCTACTAACAACTTAACAATATTGTCAAAAAAATAAATGCGTGGCTTTAAATCACAGCAGCAAAAGCTATACTTTTATATCTCCCCGGAGGCAAGAGTTCCTCATCTTGGAAACAATCAGATAGCAATTAAGTTTTACCGTCAGGCTATAAAAATCGATGCACAGTTCTAGCCGGCAAAGGTTAACCTGGTCATGCATTACAACGCGGCCGGCAATAGTGACGAGGCGGAATAACTTCTACCCGAAGTGGTTGAACAACAACCTGCAGCTGAAAAGTTCACTGCCCAACCTACAGCCAAATTCCTTTACCTGAATCCGTGACGAAAAACTTTTTCTTTTTCTTTTAAATATCAGGTATTATTTGACAAAACGTGAACTATGACTTTCTTGGCAAAGTCACCTGATCGCCCTTCGGGGCGTCCGGCAGCGGCTCATCTGCTTCGAAGTCTGCGCTTATCTGTCATCAACCATACGATATCACTACAGGATAATCGCTTGGTTTCTTTCGCGCATCTGAACCACTGCCAAACGCTCACGGATTCAAGCTTTAGTAAGAATCCGTATCCGCAGGTAAAACCGGTAGATACTTACCTTGAGGTTCTGTCTCCGAGAAGTAAAACAGCCTAGCCCTTTGGCATACCGGTATGGGTCATTTGGCGCAGAATGGTCGCCAACTCGACACTCAGCGCCTTAAAGGCACGACTTTGCGCCTCTACCAACGCTTCATAGCTGTTGTCAGAAACCGGTTCGTTTCGACTGAAACGACCGGCATCAAGCAGTTTCTTTGCTCCGTCAAAAATCTGCCAGCGTACTACCACCTGGGCCTGTTCACCAAGTTGGCCGTCACACTGAACAACATCGAGAACAACCTGATAATCGACCGGCATCAGCCGGCTCCAGGGGTAGGTAAACAGACGCTTGGTGGGCAACAGCCGGCCTATATTTTCGAGGATTACATGACGTATGTTATCCTTCAGGGACCCGGCCCAGAGATCAAATTCAGCCTGGAGTATTTTGTTGTTGCCGATGCGGGTGACAATCTTCCTCTGATTCAGATAATCGGCTAGGGTCAGGGGGCCGATCCCAATCGCCACTTGAGCTTCCGCTGAACCGCTCTGCCCGACTGATTGCTCATCAGCCAGAGGAGTCAAGGCATAAAAACGTGACGGCGGGCTCTTACCGAGACAGCTTGACAAGGCAATCAGAAAAATACATATCATGATCCACTGCCGGCGAACTGCAAACGATGTATTCATCTCGATTATCTCCTTATTTGCCTCTTGCCTTGGAGAACGGATTCGGGCTGTTCTTCGAGCCCTCTCACGAACTCCCGGAGGGTTCTGGCTGCCGCGCTGATTTCCTGAAGGGTAACCTCAAGCTCAACAAGCATGGGGGAATCTTCATGTAAAGTGTTTCGTACCGATGCTAAGGTTTTCTCAAGGTCAGTTATGAGGGGATCGATGCGGGCGCTGACCTGTTTTGCCAGCTCAGCATATTCTGTAAGGGTCATCGTCAGCGTTTCGCTCAACGGGTCAATCTTTGCCTGGGCATCCTTTGTCATGGAATCGATATCACTCATCAGGGCCATTGCCTTATCGGACAACGGATCAACCTCGGCATCAAGATGTTGCACAAACCTGTTTGCATCATTTAACAGATCGTTTAACCCTGTGATGGCTGTTTGAAGTTTGGGATCGTTAATCACTCGGTTGAGTCCGGAAAGGATATTACTTAAATCAGTGCCGGCCTTTTTCAGATCAAGCTCATTCAACAACTCGGAAAAACGGGCAGTTGATGAAGGTAGCGTGGGAATTTCATGCATATCCAGGTCAGTTTGTTTCAGCACAACCGGGGTGTTGGGAAAGAAATCAAGTTCTATGCCAAGATTCCCGGTGATATAGCTCTGAATAACCAATTTAGCCCGAAACCCTTTTTCTATAGCTTTCGGTAGCCATACGTCCGGTGGCATACGATCCGATTCCTCTGTAAGCTGAAAACGTTTTGTGAGCGTCTCTATGACAACCGGGCGAGAGATAACGAGTGTTTTGAGATCGGCAACCAGGTCGACGCTTTTTACCGAACCAATTTCAACACCCTGAAACCGCACCGGCGAGCCCACGTTTAACCCGCTGATCGACTCCCCGAAGTACATGACAAAATTATGTTTTTGTTTAAAGAACTTGCCGGAACCAAAGACCACCAGACTGATTATAAATAGGGAAATCGCTGCAACGACGAACCCACCGATCGCTACCTTATTTGCTTTTTTTGCCATGTCTCTTACCCATTTTCAGTTACAGATTGTTCACCCCGGGTCAAAAAGAGCTTCAATGTCGGATCTGTGGTCTGCTCCAGCAGCTCTGTTGGGTTTCCGGTGGCGGTCATTGTTCGCTTTGAAGCATCAAGGAAGACCGAGTTCGATCCGATTGCAAAGATCGAGGCCAACTCGTGTGTTACCACCACCATCGTTGTACGCAAACTTTCACTCAACTCCAGGATGAGATCATCAAGCAGCCGGGCACTGACCGGATCGAGACCGGCCGATGGCTCATCAAAAAACAAAATCTCCGGATCCATGGCCATGGCACGGGCAATACCGGCGCGCTTCTGCATACCACCGCTGATTTCAGAGGGGTAAAATTCGGCAAAACCAGCCAGGCCGACAAGGGCCAGTTTGAGCTCGACCACCTCCTTGATGGCGGCTTCATTCAAGCTTGTATATGTTTCCAAGGGCAAGGCGATATTTTCAGCCAGGGTCATCGAACTCCAGAGTGCGCCGCTTTGATACATCACCCCGGCGCGGCGGATAATCCGGTCGCGAGTTGCAGAATCAGCCTCGGAGAATGCTTCGCCTTTATAACGGATCCGGCCCTTGGCCGGGGCCTTGAGGCCAATTAACATCGTCATCATGGTACTTTTTCCGCAGCCGCTGCCACCCATGATAATAAAGACATCGCCCTGGTTGATCGTAAAGTTGAGATCACGCATGACCACAAAGTCACCATAGGCCATGGTCAAATCTTCTACGCTTATATGGTTTTGCTTTGAGGCCATCGGATGTCGTAGAGCTCCTCTTTTGTGACTATATCCCAATTATTTGACAGATAATCGTAATGATCGCGGTGGAAACAATGATGCCGACAATGGCGGTCACCACTGCTGAAGTGGCAGCGTCACCTACCGCCGCTGCGCTGCGACCACATTGCATGCCGCGCATGCAGCCGGAAAGGGCGACAATTGCCCCGAAGACCGTCCCGGAAAAAATCCCGATGGCCAGATTCCAGAGGCCAACTGATCTAATCGTTTCCTGATAGTATTGGATAAGCGAGATATCAAGCATACCCACTCCAACCACCAGGCCACCGAGAATGCCCATCAGATTGGCATACAGGCAGAGCAACGGCATCATCAGGGCCAGGGCGAGCATACGAGGCAGCACGAGAAAGTCAATCGGCGAAATGCCAAGCGTCTTCAGGGCGTCAATCTCCTGATTTACCTGCATGGTCCCCAATTGCGCGGCAAAGGCGCCGCCTGTGCGGCCGGCCATGACGATACCGGTCATGATCGCCGCCATCAACCGGACCATGGCAATCCCGACTAGATCGGCAACATAGATTTCAGCGCCGAACAAGCGCAATTGGATTGCGCCGATGAATGCGAGAATCAGACCGACGAGAAAACAGATGAGCGAAACGATCGGTAAGGCACGGCCACCGCAATCCTCGATAATCAGCCAGAGATCCTGGCGGCGAAACTGGGCGGTACCGCGGAGCAGACGAAGCAATGACAGGACCATTTCACCGATAAATGCAAACAGATCAGCAGTGCCCTGAAAGAAGTCAAGCGTCTCTTCTCCGATATGCTCCAGAAACCCGACACGCTTCGGCTGTTGGCGGGCATCTTTTTTTTCCGGTACGGCCGTTGCCAATGCCAGCAGCCTTTTGGTGCCTTCCGGCAATCCGCTTTCATCGATGGTTATATTCGCTACAGCACAGAGAGAGCGTACCTTTAAAAGGAACGTGAGCAGTCCGGAATCCCAGTCAGTGATATCGTTTGAGGAAAAACAGAGGGCGCCGATATTTGATGATCCGGCAATTTTTTCTTTGAGTTCTTCTGCAGTGGGAAGTGAACTATCGAGTGTCCAGGCACCGCTTAGGGTGACGAGCAGGGTATTTGGAGGGGTTTGTTGAACTTGCAGTTTACCTACTTCTGCCATCGACATCGCTCCTTATGATCTGCCTGTCGAGCATGGCCTGACAAGCAGTTACTCAGTAACTTCAAGTCAAATGCTGAAAAGCAAAGACACCGCGCTAAGGGAAGATGGAACAGCGGCTAGCGGTACATCCTTATATTCAACCTATTTTTTTTGTTCCAGGCCGCATTGCGTACCAGCTCATTAATAAACGACTTATATGGATTATTCAAGTTAACACAGGAGTCGGCCGGGAATACATTTTTTCAAGATTGCCCTAAATTTCCCAGGATTGTAATCATGCAGCCGACCCGCGCACGTATGAATCGCTTGAATGTGACGTCGACGTTACTTTTACCGGATGAACCAAAATTGATGGATTCGTATAAAGTCAAAAATGCAAATTGCACAGTACTGAAAAACAATGAGTTATAACCTGTCCGCCGTCGGTGGCGAGGCTTTTTACGACACCGACAAAATTGATGAACTCGTAAAAAGTCAAAAACGCACATTGCATAGTACGGGAATACAGTGAGTTATAATTTTTCCGCCGTCGGAGGCGAGGCTTTTTACGGCACCGACAAAATTGAGTTGTACATTCTCCTGCAGCAGACGAAAACAAACCAGTCGCATTGCCGTAGGCATAACTAAAAGAAATGAAAGGCTATTTCATCTCAACCTTTATTCCCTCTGGTGCTAATTTCAACTGGACACCGGCTTTAGTCGATGTCAGCTTCATGACAACCCCATTCTGGTTTTTCATTGCCACGGCACCTGCACCACCACCGACAGCTATGCCGGCTTCAGCCGACGTATATGTTCCGGAAAAATCCTCTACCTTCTCAAGGTGATAGACATCACCCGTCGCTGAAATGGTTGTGATGCCGATATCAACCACTGAAATGCCGTTTACCTTGAAGTTGTACTCTTTACCCTTGAACTTCAATACCCCGCTGCCCCACTGAACTCCAACTCCAAGTGCGACGGCTTTGGATTCAATAGAAACCGTTGCTGTTGGTTTATCCTCGCTTGCAAGGCCTGAAGTTGCAAATGCAACGCCAACTATCGCAACCACTAAAATAATGATGATACTCTTGATAGATTTCATTTAATTCTCCTTTATGCAATTGGTTCACCCGGATAAATCATTCACTAACTCTTTACATGAAAGATACTTGTTACTAGTAAGGCTCAGCTAGCCTGTCGGCAAGAGGACTGATTTTATTTTTCTTCTTCGGGAACGAAAAATTTTCATCGCAGATAGCCGTTGTATGTGTTGATTGTTCGTATGTTTAACAGGAGCAATTCCACCAGTCACCCGGTTTGAAAAAACGCTGTCTTCTGTTTCGAATGCTACGCAGGCATTTCCAGCCTCAAGCTGAACGTTGTGTGGATTCAGGTATTAATTTTTATCAGTATGCTCAACAACCTACACTGAAAAAACACATAGCAAAAGCCAATAAACGCCCTCTCTTTAAGAAGAAAAGATGGGTGAAAATTGCCCTCAGTTGCCTTTTATTGATTGATTGTCATTTCAAGGGCATTTAGCGACGCGGCGAAAATAATTCCGGTAACCATGATGCCCTCTAAACCAAGAGCTATTTTTGCGGGTGCTGTTTCCGGCGAAATGTCGCCTTAACCAACGGTCAAGGAAGTGATAAAAGCGAGAGAGAAGAAGTGAAAGAATCTGCCGGATTCTAAAACAGTGCCTGTGCTGGTTTGCAGACTTCCTGCGAACCCGGCAGGTTGATCAACCTTGCTGCTGACTGTTCCCTGAAGATGTCGAGCAGGTTATTTTTTCTTTAAATGGCAGGACGAGCACTTGTTCGGACCTTTTTTCCCATTATGTCCGGCCTTGTGGCAATCTTTGCACCTGGCATGAAACACATCCTTTGCGCTTTGCAATTTTTTATCAGGGTGATCCGCGTTGTGACAGGAAACGCAGCGCAGTTTACCTGGGTCTTGCAAAGAACCTATTCCATCAGCCGTCAAAGGGCTCCCCTTCTCGTCGTGGTGACATGTTCCACAGGTTAATCCCATCTCCAGATGGGTTGCATGGAGAAATCGTGCCGGCTTTTTCCCTTCAATAACCAGCTCTTTTTCAGGGGCCTGTAGTTGATTTTCCGCAATGCTCCCCCCCGCCCATAACACAACTGCTGCGATTCCCGTTACCAGAATGGTGCGTCTCAATCTTTTCTTTTGCATGTATTCCTCCATGTTTTGCTTAGAATGATAGCTTCTTCCGTACCGCCTCATCAAAGGATTGCGGCATTTGCAGTACAGTATGCGAAGCGTAACATTCTTGATAGCCGACATCAGGAGATGTCGGCCCGACATGTTGAAATATCAAAGAGTTGAATAGGGAGAAGTGCATCCTCCTTTATCAAGTTCAACAGGAAAATGAGCAAGTATTTGGGCAGGATTAATGCTCAGCCATCCTTGATTGACGAGAGCACAGAATCATTTTGTGCCCAATGGAAAAATGATGTTCAGCAATAAAAGAAGTAGTCACAAAATCAACGACTCAATTTCGTCATGCTACAACTGAACCCTGTTTCACTACGGCATATTATTTCATCAAAGATCAAGGCAACCTAGCTCCTCAGGCGCAGCTGTGTTCGCCTGAAAGACCTTAATCCACACGAAACCTTGATGAGATGATATGGTTGACAAGGAAGCAAATGCATAATAAGTTACACCACGCTGGCAGAAATGGGCTGGTTTCACTTCAAGGCATTTCCAATATTTCCGAACGAGCATCCACGCTGATGCTGAGATAACGTTAGGGAAGCAAAGATACAACACAGTAGGACGGCGAAGTCCTCCAATTCTCTCGCCGAGAATCAAAAGTCCAGCTCCTGAAAGTATATAACGTATAGGCCGTATCTGTTACCTGCAGTAGAGAAAGTAAAGGCCCTCTCACCTCTACAACCTATAGATACGAAAGGATAACAAATGCATTGTTAAGGAGGTTAACATGAAAGGAAAAATAGCAGACAGCATTATCATCAAGGTTGGCCATGGCATCATGGAAATACCTAGAAATAATGAGCAAAATTCTGAAAAAGAGGCCTCCCGCAACAAACGAAAATTGTCTGAGCCAAAAAAAAATTCACAAAGAAAACCTAAAGAGGACACGCATCACAACATTTACTGAGCGGTTTTTCCACGTACTGCCTCAGATCAAGCAGAACCCCTGTTGTAAACCTCAAGATGTTAGATCACCCCTGATACATTGAGTGATGACAGGGCGGCAAAGGCATGGTCCATCTCAATGTAAACCATACCCGCCTGATCAAAGTGATTGAAATGGATCTCAATCAATTGTTGCAACGGCGGGCCTATCGAAGCAAATTATTAATTTTAGGGCTAAAAATAATACCAGATTGTGTCATAATCTTGTAGGTTCTCTCCGTCTTTTTCAAGCCTCGTTAGGTAATCCAAAATCGGCACGTCAGCAAAAGAGTAGGTGTTCGTTCTGTTAGATATGTTTTTCTCCCAGGAGTAGAACTCATATACTCTGGCGCCGTTTGGCAAAATCGAAAGCAGGTCCCGATGCTCCCTTGATTTG
>CALZIH010000111.1 GCA_945787305.1 uncultured Desulfobulbaceae bacterium
AATCCCCTGGATAATGTTGATGGCTTTTGGGTTGAAAGGGGATAGGCGATAATATGCATTTTGGCTGCGACTTGTTTGACCGGAAGTAAGCGCCATGACTGCAAGCTCTTCTTTGTTACCCGGCGGCGAAAAGGCCAGCATCGGCATCCAGGCGTATGCCGCTACCCCGCATTGTTTAATTCTTGCGGCTGCCTTGGGAAAAAGATCGCGCTTTACGGGTAAAAAACGGTTTGGAAAATAGAGGGCATCGGCGACGCCATTTCCATCCGGGTCGGCAAATGCCTGGAGCAGGACTGCGGTGACGCCGAGGGAGCAGACCCTCTCCACGAGTAAGGTTAAATTTTTTTCCTGTTGCTCTAATTCAGGATCAAACACGTAATCCAAGTCGACCTGCACTGCAAGTAAGGGTGGAGAGGGGTTCCAGCACGTTGTATCGGTTACTGCGATTGGGGTGTCTACCAGATGGAGTCTGTGTATATCGATTTCAGTTCTTGCCGGAGTCGGCAACAAAAAAATGCATGAGAACAGCAACACCAGTTGACGCAAGACGATGGCATTGGGCCGACACGGATTTCTATTTAGCACAGCCATTATCAAAAAGGGTAAGACGATTTAGTCATAAACGGTCTTATGGTAATGGTTGCTGGCTGTTGGTTGAGAAAGTTATCAAACTCGTAGCCCCAATTAATGATGTTGTGATGGGGTAGATCGGCAAATTGTTTGGTCAGTCCGCTGTCTCTGCCATCGTGTTTGAGCAATATACTGATTTTGGTGAGCAGGCCTGCCGATTGAAGTTGTTGCAGCCCCTGGCTCAAGTTTTGGTCCAAGGGTATGCTCTCGTAAGCCCGTGCATCAAGGAGGATAAAGTCAAAATAACGAAGAAGAAAACCTGCGAATGTCGTATTCAGTTCAGGGAGTTGGTCAACGGATACAACAAGGCCAACTTCAACAAAAGGCTGCCAATACTGAAAAGATTCTAATTTTTGAAATGCGGTGGAGATGAACGGATGCTGTTCGTTCATGGCGCTGCTTTCACGGGCCAACCTTCGTTTGGCCGGATTCCAGTATATATCCATTGCCTCTGGGCTTGTTGCAAGCTCGGGTGCTGCTGCCAGGAGTTCCCTTGTTAAACGGGGACTGTCGACAAGGATGCCTTCACTGAAGCCGAATTTTCCCAACTGGTAAAAAAAATCTGCGGGTGCGGTGGCGTTTTCCGGAGAATCATGATCAAAAAGATAGGAGGGCAGCCAGAGAAACGTTCCAGTCTCTCCCCGGCGAGATGTATGCCAGGTTAATCTGGTGAGGCGATCTTGATTGACCGGAAAGTGATCATTGATAAACAGAGAGGTAACCTGGTTCTCTACCTTAATGGTCGGCTCAAAGGTGACCATGTCTGGTTTTACATCTTTCAGACGTTCGAGAAAGGTGCTGAAGTGCTTTTCCTGCTGACCGGAATCATCGAGGAGTTTTGCGGTATCGACCTTGAAAAAATGACGAATGGGTGGGGCATGTTCTTGATTGAGGTAGTTGCGAAATTCCGCTAGCTCCGGATTCAAGGTGGGGTAGAAGCGACCGATTTCTTGTAAGTTGTGTATATCTCCCGGTATCGGATCCAGGGTCAAGGTGATTTCCATTCCTGCCTGCTCTGCAGCCTGTAGCGCCGAGCTATTATATCGTCCAAAGGGCCAGACCATCACCCGGGGGCTGAGGCCTATGTGTTTTTTGATGAGGGCGCTGTTTTTTTGCAGATCGTCGAAAATTCGCTGCAGATGTTCACTGTCGTTTTCGTATTTTTGCGTCTCAGGGTCATAGACATGTGTGATCGTCGCCGGCAGTTTATCTCCGGCGGCATCTGCCAGCACTCCTCTGTGCAAATTATAAGAGTGGGAGGCGATTTCAACCAGGCCGGAGTCGGAAAGTTTTTTAACCTGTTGCCAGGTTAGGAATTTAGATCGGGGTACTTTGTTATTTCCGTATAATACCGTTGCCGAGGGTTCCGGCTCCAACCATGTTCCCACTAAAGCAAGAACAGCTGGGAAATTGTATGCTTTGAGGAGAGGGAAAACCCGCTCATAAAAGCTTGTATACCCGTCGTCCCAGCACAGGAGTACTGACTTGTCAGGGAGTTGTTTGTCGCCATTTCTGGCGGCGAGAAGCTCATCAATGGAGATCGGGTGATAGTCATTGGTTAGTAACCATTCAAACTGGCTGACAAGGTGGTCAATGGTTACCCCATCGCTGGCCAGCTCTTCGCGCGTGTCGACCACATCATGATAGGCGATGGCCTTAAACTGGGATTGTCCGCCCGCAGTTACTGCGGTTCCGGAAAGGACAGTCAAAATCGCCATGCCGAGGCACAGCGCTGCGTATTTGAGGTCTTGATTAAAATATTCCATTGATCATAAAACGGGCTAATCGATACGGTTCTGCATGGCCATCGTAAACGTTTTGACCAAACTCCACACCGGCAAGCATTTCCAGCCAGGGCGAAAAGCGGTAGCGATGTTCATACCTGATATGACCAATCCAGCGTGAGCTATACCCTTCCTGGTCGTAGAAACCATAGCCTACATCAAGTTGATGGGCCAGTAAATGATCATAATCTCTATGGTAAACATGATCCACATGGATTGAACCCTTAAGACTGAAATCATTCTCCGGGCTGTAATAAGGAACATTCGTTTTGCTATTTGTTGATGCATACAGATCAAGGCGGCCGTCAATATCGATATGGGGGATATCGATAAATCGTTGTCGGAATCTGGCGCTTCCTTCGATACGATTGTTATCGTCGGTAAAGGTCGATGCCTGGATTGCACCGGAAATGTCGCGCATTTCACTGGAGCGGTACATGGCTGAGGTGCTAACGGCATCGGCTCGAATACCATGATATAGTGCCCGTAAGGGAGTGGTCACGGCAAAACGTTCTCCGCTCAGCGTCAGCTGCCAAAAGTCATCGGGCTGCCAGATGGCTTTGAGCTTGCCGCCGGGTTCCTGAACCGTTGAGTCATTATAGTTGAGGTAACCGAGGACGTCCCAGTTTGCTTTGTGATATTCCAGGCCGAGGCTGGTGCGTTGTAACGTTTCCTCCCCTTCGAGTATTTCGCTCCAGGCATACAGGTACCCTGCACTGAGTTTCCAGACATCGTTGATGGGCGCGGAAATGATTTCAGCTGTTGCGAGAATGCCGTCACCGTCAAGCTCAGGACCCGAGGAGTTACTGAAAACGATGTCACCATAATATTCCGGCATTCTTGCAAACTTCCACTGTCTTGCAAGTTCCATGGTTTTGTGTTCCCATGGATCTGTTTCTTGCAGATTCCGGAGAAGAGGCCTTGCCTCTGCATATCGTCTTAGTTGTATCAGGCTGGCTGCTTTGCCGGCTTGGGCATCAAGGCTCTCTGGGCTGAGAAGAGTGGCCAGGTGATAGTCATTAAGGGCCTGTCGGTGCCAGGAGCGGGCATTGCTTATCTGGCCTCTTACTTCAAGCAGCCAGTTGTTTTTCGGTGCGTGCTGTGAGAGGGTGTCTATTCTGTTCCATGCCTCCTCCAGCTGATCTCCGTAAAATCGGGCCTGGATTGAAGTTACCTGAAGATCAAGATAGCGCTCATTGGGGTAGTTGCTTTTGCTGTCCCAGAACCTTCGATATTTTGGTTCCTTGTCCGCGAGAGCATCAATGGTCTCATAGGCCAGATCAAAATCTTCTTCTTCAACATAGGCATAAAACAGACCGAGGGCGGCCTGGTAGTTTTTCGGGTTTTTTTCAACAAGCTGTTGATAAATTTTTCGGGATTCTTCCGGGCGCCTGGAGACAAGAAGGCTATCGGCAAAGGCCTGGCGAACATAATCCGGTACCTCTCCGCTCTCCAGAAGATGGTTGTACAGTGTTTGCAGGTTTTCCATTTGCCTGAGGTTGCGAAGACTGATGATCATATCTTGCCGGATCAGCCGTCGCGCTTGTTGGCTACCCGGGGTGTCCGTAAGCAGGGCCAAAGCTTGCAGCTGCAGGGAAAGGGCTTTCAGGGAAAAGAGGCGTGCTTCTTTATGGTTTTTGTTTGCCTCGGTACTCCAGCGAAGGAGTTGGGCGGCTCGATTGGCAAGTAATTGAGCGACCTCCTTTTTTTCTAATACCTGCGGGTTACGCTGGTTTTCTGTCAGGGCCATCGCCGGGGCTCGCAAGTGGTTCAAGGCCAGCATCTGCTTCCTGAGCAGTTCTTTATCGCCGGGGAGCAGTGCAAGGGCGTTCTGGTAATCCTGCAGCGCCGGGAGCCAGTTCCCCCATGTTTCATTGAGATAGGCCGAAGCCAGGTGGAATTCTTTGTCTTTGCCGATTCGTTGTACCACCTGTTGCAGAATACCGTTTGCCTGTTCCAGCTGTCCGTTATCGATTAAGAGTAAGGCTTTTCGTAACAACCATTGGTCATTGCCTGGATATTGTTGAAGAAGTCCGTCGATGAGCTGTAAACCTTGAGTTGGTTGCTTCAGGTTTCGATAGGTGTTGACCATGGCATATTGAACATATACCGGGTAGGTCATGGGGCTTTTTTTAACAAAAATTTTTTCTGCCTGACTGAACTGGCCGTCCCATCCTGATATTACTATGAGATCATTGGTGATTTTTTCATCATTTGGCCGTTGATGATGCAAGCGCATCAGTATCTGTATGGCTTCTTGCGTTTGTCCGCGGCGGGCAAGCAATACAGCCTCTTCATGTTGCCGGGCCAAAGTGGTATCGGATGCTGCGTGAACCGTGGAGGATGCAAGCAACAGTATAATAAACATCAGCAGCCTGACGATCGTGGCGCGTTGTTGGGTATTCGGGAGCTGCATGTTATTATTTTACCGCCTGCAACATTTCAATATCGCATTGCACAGAGCGCCTTTCCCGGTAGCGGTAATGGTTTTTTTGTCGTCATCTTGACGGGTGGATGGGAAGTTGGGAAAAGTGAGGATCGTTTCTGGCATTAATCTGTTTTTTACCAGAATGTATTTTCCATGTGACGGTAGCTGATAATCTGTTATATTGCTAACTATTTCGCATAGTATACCACATTAACTGTTTAATACAAAGCTGGAGATGAACATATGGCCGAAGAAGCAAATAAAATCATCTACTCGATGATCAAGGTCAGTAAAAGTTATAATAACAAGCCGATTCTCAAGGATATTTCCCTGTCCTATTTCTATGGCGCCAAGATCGGGGTGTTGGGGTTGAATGGTTCGGGGAAGAGTACGCTGCTGCGTATCCTTGCCGGTCTTGATACCGAGTTCGATGGCCGGACCACCATGTCGGAGGGCTTTACCATTGATTATCTCCCCCAGGAGCCGGATTTGGATCCGGAAAAGACCGTTCGCGAGGTGGTAGAGGAGGGGGCTCAGGCGACCGTTGACCTGCTGGCAGAGTTCAATGCTATCAACGAGAAGTTCGCCGAACCTATGGATGATGACGAAATGCAGGCACTGATTGAGCGGCAGGGCCAGGTACAGGACAGACTTGATGCCGTTGATGCCTGGAACCTTGATAGTCGTCTGGATATGGCCATGGATGCTCTTCGTTGTCCTCCAGCTGATACCAAGACAGGGGTGCTTTCCGGTGGCGAAAAACGACGGGTGGCCTTGTGTCGCATCCTGTTGAAGCAGCCGGATATTCTGCTATTGGACGAGCCCACCAATCACCTCGATGCCGAATCTGTTGCCTGGTTGGAGCATCACCTGCAGGCCTATGCCGGTACCGTCATTGCCGTGACCCATGACCGGTATTTTCTCGATAACGTGGCCGGCTGGATTCTTGAACTGGACAGGGGCCATGGTATTCCCTGGAAAGGGAATTATTCTTCCTGGCTTGAGCAGAAACGTAATCGTCTGGCCCAGGAAGAGAAAAAAGAAAGTGATCGTCAGCGAACCCTGCAGCGAGAGCTGGAGTGGATCCGCATGAGTCCCAAGGGCAAACGCTCCAAGGCCAAGGCACGAATTACCGCCTATGAGGATCTCCTCAATCAGCAATCCGGCGATATGATAAATAAGATGGAGATCTATGTCCCGCCCGGCCCTCGTTTGGGCAAATTGGTTGTCGAGGCCAAAGGGGTTGCAAAGGCCTATGGTGACCGGCTGTTGGTAGAGAATCTGGAGTTTTCTCTGCCGCCCGGAGGTATTGTCGGAATCGTCGGCCCCAACGGTGCCGGTAAGACGACCCTTTTTAGAATGATCACCGGCCAGGAACAACCGGATTCCGGAACAATCAGGGTTGGGGATACCGTTAAGCTGTCTTACGTGGACCAGAGTCGTGATAGCCTTGATCCGGAAAAGACAATTTATGAAACCATTTCCGAAGGTCAGGAGACCATCTGGCTGGGTACCCGCGAGGTCAATGCCCGGGCCTATGTGGCCAAGTTCAACTTTGCCGGCAGCGATCAGCAGAGCAAGGTCGGACAGATCTCAGGCGGTCAGCGCAATCGGGTTCATCTGGCCCAGATGTTGAAAGAGGGAGGGAACCTGCTGCTTCTTGATGAGCCGACCAATGATCTGGACGTTAATACCCTGCGGGCCTTGGAGGAGGCTTTGGAGAGCTTTGCCGGTTGTGCTGTGGTTATCAGTCATGATCGCTGGTTTCTCGATCGGATCGCCACCCATATCATGGCCTTTGAGGGAGATTCCGAAGTGGTCTGGTTTGAGGGCGGCTATTCCGATTATGAGCAGGACTATAAAAAACGAAAAGGTGCTGACGCCGATCAGCCGCACCGTATCAGGTACCGGAGCCTGACACGCGATTGATGGATAAACCACAGGTCGGCCACAGGCTGGTTGCCCTGAATTGTCGATATACGCACTCCTGTCTTGCCCTGTTTTATCTGCGGAATGCTGTGGAGCAGAATCTACCGATAGTGTCGGTGGAGTTGCTCCAGTTGACCATCAACGATCCCTATTATCAAACGTTGCTTCGAATTTCGGCTGGAAATCCTGGAGTACTGTTTTTTTCAGCCTATATCTGGAATGGCCGTTACCTGCGCAGGCTGTTGCAGGATCTTGCCCGCCTGTGTCCGGGAAAACCCATGGTTATCGGTGGACCACAGGCTGAATTTCTCGGTCCTCTTCCCGATGAATGTACTCTGGTCCTCGGCGAAATTGAGGGTCTTGCCCCAAGTTTTTACCAGGATCTTATCCTTGGTGAGCTGAAACCATTGTATGTTGCGGAGCCGAAAGCGGAGTTTTCTTTTCCTTATCACCAGCAGGATTTTACGAGTCATCTGCAAAACCGGCAGATTCTCTATGAAACATCCCGCGGTTGTCCCTTCACGTGTTCCTACTGTTTGTCTGCCTCCTCCACGCGGGTAATGCGTAAAGAGCTCCATGTAGTTGAGCAGGAACTGCAACAAATTCTTGCAGCCAAGCCGCCCCTGGTCAAGCTTGTTGATCGCACTTTTAATGATTCTCCTGAACGAGCCCTGGCTATCTGGAAGTTTCTTGCCGAGTGTAGGATGCAGACGCGGTTTCATTTTGAGGTTGCGCCGGACCGGTTCACACCGGAAATACTCGATTTCCTTGCTACGGTTCAGCCAGGGCTTTTTCAATTTGAAATTGGCATCCAGTCGACCAATGCTACAACGTTGGCTGCGGTCAATCGAAAAATGGATGTTGAGCGCGCCCTTGCCGCAATTGGTCGTCTGGCCGAACAAGGCAATATTCATCTCCATGTGGATCTCATTCTTGGTCTTCCCGAAGATAATTTGCAGAGCTTTGCCGATTCCTTTCGCCATGTCTTCAGCTGCCGTCCCCATTATATTCAGATGGGCCTACTCAAGGTGCTTCCGGGAACACCCATTGCCAAAGAGGTTGAAACCCATGGCCTGCTCGTTTGTCATGAACCGCCCTTTGAAGTCCTGTCGACCAACACCATGGATCGAGAAGAACTGGCCGAACTCTACCTCTTTGGCGAATGTGTAGAGCGGTTTTATAATAACCGCTACTTCCCGTCATTGTATCAGCACATGGTAAAAAATGGAGAGGATCCCTTTGCTTTTTTTATGGGCCTGCTTACCTTGTGTATTGAAAGAGATTTTTTTCAGCGGGCCGCCACTCAGGAGCTCATGACGGAGCTACTGCTTGAATATACCTCCGGTCGTGCAGATGCGGATCTCTTGCGGGAGTTGTTCTGTTATGACTGGCTGCGTTGCGGGCATCGTTTTCTGCCGGGCTGTCTTGCCGTAACCTCTATTGCCGATGTACGAACCAAGCTGCGCAAATCCATGCCGCAGGAACTGCCGCCCCTATACTCGTCGGCTGAGCGCAATCGCTTTTTTAAGCAGGGGATATTTAACTGGTTTTCCGTCGCTGCCTTGGAAAAACTTGGCTTGCAGGCGGAGAAAGGCTCAGCGGTTTGTTTCCTGGTTGAAAGTGAACCTGGCCTGCAGGGATGGAGACAGGCGGTGGTTCTGCCGGCATCAACCAGGGAAATACCTTGACAGTCTA
>CALZIH010000112.1 GCA_945787305.1 uncultured Desulfobulbaceae bacterium
AGTGGCGAAAGGAACCGCTCAGGTCATGCTTGATGCAGGCGTGCCTGTGTTGTTTGGAGTCCTCACCACTGAGACCATTGAACAGGCGATTGAACGTGCAGGTACAAAGGCGGGGAACAAGGGGTCTGATGTAGCCATTGCCGCGTTGGAAATGATTAATTTGATGGAGGTCGTCGGCTAACCAGCTGATTTCTAGTGCATGGGGTTACGCAGAAAATCACGGGAGCTGGCTCTCCAGTTTTTTTATGGCCACGACTTTCAGGTTCGCTCCTGCGATGCGCAGGCTGTGGCAATAGAGCTTGAAGAATTCATAACCAATTTTGATACCAAGAAAAAATCCGTACCATACGCTACACAGATTATAGAGGGGCTCTGCGCGCATATTCAGGAAATTGATGACCTGCTTGTCAAACACGCCCAAAATTGGCGTATTGAGCGTATGTCCGTGGTCGATCGTAATGTCTTGCGGATTGCCGCCTATGAAATGTTGTATAGTGACGATGTACCCGCCCAAGTTGCAATCAACGAGGCGCTGGAGATAGCAAAACGCTATTCGACACCTGATGCCGTAGCCTTTGTAAACGGTATATTGGACGCATTGCAGGAAAAGATTACCTCCTGAATGCAACCAATATTCTCCTTGGCGAAGAGTATCAGCAAAAGCGGGCTTTGCCCGCAACCCTAGTTTATAGTCTGTAGGCTGAAGGCTGTTAGCAAAAGACTAAAAGAAGCAGCCCTGAAAGTCTTCAGCCTAAACAGCTTCATCCTGGTAACCTTTTGTTATTACGGTGAAAAGTTGAGACGATTTTCTCGGAGTCTACGCGTACCTGTTTTTTATGACAGGAGTTCAGGCGTAAGACACTAAGATGTCCATGTATTGCGGTGCTCTGTATAGTTCCGGGTGCTTGGATTCCTCACCGTACGGCAGCAAAAAAAGACGAGAAGGGAAAACGGGATTAAGACGTTTTCCCTTTTTTTGATTTTTTGAGAGAACTGGGGTACATAACACTGGTTATTTCAGCATGTTCATAACAGTCTCAACTTCCCTGGAAATCTACATATTGATCAGGAACTGGTCTTTTTTATGCCGCCACGCAAGCCACCACAGAGTCAAAACCGTTTAGGCCAGGAGATAATCGCTGTTCTTTTTCTCTTCTTCGCCGTTTTTCTCTTTCTTTGCCTTCTCAGTTATTCCCTGCCACTTGTTGACCAGCGTCCTGCACTACAGGACCCATCAACGAATTGGTGTGGTTCTTTTGGCTTCTACACCGCCCATTATCTGTTTTCCTTTTTTGGGCTTACTGCATTTTTTCCGGTATTGGTTCTCCTGTTTTCCGGTGTAACCACACTTATGTCACGTCTTGCAACCAGTCGTCTTCCCTTTGTTGTCGCAGGTATTTCCGGATTGTTGATTTCCTCTTCCGGACTGCTGGCAACAACCGAGCAACTGGTTTTTCCCTCTCAATTCATAACTCCGGGCGGCCATCTTGGTGGTCTGGTCTGGAACCTGGTCGGATCATTGCTCGGTAATGTGGGGTCGGTTCTGCTGCTCCTTTTACTCTTGCTTTTTTCCCTGATGGCCTCTGTCCGGTTTTCCCCTGTCGGAGCATCCGGCTATTGTGCCGGTAAATTTATGGGGTTCTGTGGACAAGTGGGAAATGCTTTTGTCCGCCCCGCTCGAAAGACGCCAACAATGGCCAGCGAACCGGCTGTTGTAGAAAGCAAACCTGCATCAAATCCACCCGCACCCCAGCCAACTGAACCAAAGGTTCATGAACCGATCAGGCGTGAGTTGCCCACCGCATCCGATGAAAAAGAATTTGTTCTCCGGCCCCTGACCGGCGGGGACTATCGATTGCCGCCGTTGTCGTTACTTGACAATAACGAACGAAAAGGCCAGGAGGTCGACCGAAAGCATTATTTTGAAGTCAGTAAAATTCTTGTTGCCAAGCTTCTGGATTTTGGCGTGCAGGGAACGGTTGAAGGGATCTCACCCGGTCCGGTGGTCACAACCTATGAACTCGTCCCGGCTGCCGGCGTAAAAATCAACAAGATTGTAGGGCTCGCCGACGACCTGGCCATGGCACTCAAAGTCGATCGCGTTCGAATCGTTGGTTCTATTCCCGGCAAGGCGGCACTTGGTATCGAAATACCCAACCCGGTTCGTAACACGGTCTACCTGCGCGATATACTTGTCGCCAAGGAGTATCGGCAGGCATCTTCTTTTCTCAGTTTGGGGCTTGGCTTTGATGTTGTCGGCCGACCTGTTATCGCTGATCTTTCCCGCATGCCGCATCTGCTCATTGCCGGAGCAACCGGAGCAGGAAAATCCGTCGCCATCAATGCCTTTATCTCTTCAATCCTCTTTAAGGCGACGCCTGAGGATGTTCGTCTGTTAATGATCGATCCCAAGCGAATTGAACTTTCCGTCTATGAAGGTATTCCCCATCTCCTCCATCCGGTGGTCGTTGAACCGAAAATGGCAAGTCGAGCGCTGATATGGGCTGTACGTGAGATGGAGCGACGGTATCGACTGCTTGAGGAGTTGCGGGTGAAATCCTTTGATTCTTATAATCAGATCGCTGAAGAGAAATTGCCGTATATCGTTATTATAGTGGATGAACTTGCCGACCTGATGATGGTTGCCTCTAAGGATGTGGAAACATCCATTGCCCGATTGGCACAGATGGCCAGAGCGGCGGGTATGCATATTATGCTGGCAACCCAGCGGCCATCGGTGGATGTACTGACCGGGCTGATCAAGGCCAATTTTCCTACCCGGATATCGTTTAAGGTATCGTCCAAGGTCGATTCTCGCACAATTCTTGATGGTTCAGGGGCTGAACACCTGCTCGGCATGGGCGATATGTTATTCTTGCCTCCGGGTGCGGCAAAATTACAGCGTATTCATGGCGCGTTTATCTCTGAACAGGAGACGGAGAGGATAATCGGCTACCTCAAGGAACAGGGAGCCGCTGAGTATGATGAATCGGTTATCCAGGTCGTCGAAGAAAGCGAGGAGCAAGCGGAAAATGCATCCGTTGAATATGACGATAAATATGATGAGGCGGTAGCTGTTGTGACGGAAACCGGGCAAGCCTCGATTTCAATGGTTCAACGCCGGCTCCGGGTTGGCTATAATCGTGCCGCACGAATGATCGAAATTATGGAAAAAGAGGGGATTGTCGGCCCGGCAGATGGTTCCCGGCCAAGAGAAGTTTTGGTTAGGCAAAATTATTCGGAATAAATCACCTCTGCTCGTCGCGAGCGAGTATGGAATTTGTCCGCCCCATTTGTCCCGATTGGCAGCAGCCTGTAGGTTGCACCGATTTGCCACTGTTATGAGTATTGTTGATGGAAATCTTAAGAATTTCTGAGTGGCTCATTCGAACGATTTTTCTTGACATTGCAAGGGTAACAAATTAAAAGTTGCAGTCGATTGTAAATGAGTGACTGTTCATTTTTTCTTTTTCTGGGCGTAGTTTTGGAAAAGTTAAATATATTAATATGTTATTCTTTTCGGTCGATAACTGGAGTCAAAGGGTGCACGATATTGTAACCGGGTGCTCAAAAGCTCCGAGTTATGCTATAGAAGCTGAGGTTAATTGGTAGCGCATGAGCGGTGCCATAAAGGAAAATCCAAGTGAGGAGGTAGTTTAATGCCAAGTTACGTAGATCCTGAAAAATGTGACGGTTGCAAGGGTGGCGATAAGACAGCCTGCATGTACATCTGTCCCAACGATCTGATGGTTCTCAACGTTGAGGAGATGAAGGCGTACAACCAGGAGCCGGATGCATGCTGGGAGTGTTACTCTTGCGTAAAGATCTGCCCGCAGGGCGCGATCATGGTCCGCGGTTATGATGACTTTGTACCCATGGGTGGTCAGGTTCATCCGATGCGTTCTTCCGATTCCATCATGTGGACTGTAAAGTTCCGTAATGGAAACATCAAGCGCTTCAAGTTCCCGATTCGGACAACTGCTGAAGGCGCTGCTAATGAGTATGCCGGTGAGAAAGGTGGAAACCTGGATGATGAGTGCCTGCTTCTTGAAGCTGATCTGCCTACCCCAAAATAAGCTTTAGGCTTAAGGTTACGTAGGAATAAGCAAAGTAAATCTATTCTGAAAATTACTATTAGGAGATAGAAATATGGCATTACCGAATAAGCCGAAAGGCGAGTTGGCCGCCGTTGTCGATCCGGAAGTTGTAGAGCACAGCTGTGACGTGCTGATCGTTGGTGGCGGTATGGCTGCCTGTGGTACCGCATTTGAGATCAAAAAATGGTGTGATGATAGCCTGAAGATCATCCTCGTTGACAAGGCTTCTCTGGAGCGCTCCGGTGCTGTTGCCCAGGGTCTGTCCGCTATCAACACCTACATCGGCGAGAATCCGATTGAGAATTACGTCAAGATGGTTCGTAACGACTTGATGGGCGTTGTTCGTGAGGATCTCATCTATGACCTCGGTCGTCACGTTGATGAGTCTGTTAAACTGTTTGAGGAGTGGGGCCTGCCCATCTGGAAGAAAGATGCCGAAGGCAACAACCTCGACGGCGCCAAGCCGGCTCCGAGCCTGCGCGAAGGCGGCACCCCGGTTCGTACCGGTAAGTGGCAGATCATGATCAACGGTGAGTCCTACAAGTGTATCGTTGCTGAGCCGGCCAAGAAGGCTCTCGGCGAAGACAACATCATGGAGCGTGTTTTCATCGTAAAAATGCTGCTTGATAAGAACATCGACAACACCATTGCTGGTGCTGTTGGTTTCTCCACCCGCGAAAACAAAGTACACGTTTTCACCTGCAAGACTGCTATGGTTGCCTGCGGTGGTGCAGTAAACATCTTCCGTCCCCGGTCCACCGGTGAAGGTAAAGGTCGTGCATGGTATCCGGTATGGAATGCAGGCTCCACCTACACCATGTGTGCGCAAGTTGGTGCTACCTTGACCATGATGGAAAACCGTTTCACCCCGGCTCGCTTCAAAGATGGATATGGTCCGGTTGGCGCATGGTTCCTCCTGTTCAAAGCTAAAGTACAGAACGGCCTTGGTGAGTTCTATGCCAATTCCGATTCCGTTAAGGAAGAGCTTGGTAAATTCATGCCGTACGGTGCTTCTGCCGTTACTCCGACCTGTCTGCGTAACCACCTGATGATCAACGAGCTGAAGGAAGGACGTGGTCCGATCTACATGGCTACCGACGTTGCCCTGAACGCTTTCCTTGATGATATGCGCGCAGCTGGTAAAGATGAGAAGGAAGTGAAGAAGTTCTGGAAACACCTCGAGTCTGAGGCTTGGGAAGATTTCCTCGATATGTCCGTTGGTCAGGCTGGTCTGTGGGCCGGTCAGGACTGTGAGCCGGAGAAGGTTGGTTCCGAGATTATGCCGACCGAACCCTACATGCTGGGATCGCATTCCGGTTGTTGCGGTATCTGGACCTCAGGTCCGATGGAAGACTGGGTTCCTGAAGTTGATGGTGCCCGTTCCCATCAGTATAAGTGGGGCTACAACCGTATGACCACTGTTGACGGTCTGTTCACCGCTGGTGATGGTGTTGGTGCTTCCGGTCACAAGTTCTCTTCCGGTTCCCATGCCGAGGGACGTATTTGTGCCAAGCAGATGGTAAAATACTGCCGCGACAAGTCTCACACCCCTGAGATTGGTCAGTCTGCTCAGGAGCTCGCCGATGAGATCTACGCACCGGTTAAGCGTTACGCTGAGTTTGTTGGCGCTTCCACCGCTGCCGATGTTAACCCCAACTACTGCAAGCCTGCAGGTCTCATGATGCGCCTGATGAAGGCCACCGATGAGTACGGTGGTGGTGTTGCTACCTACTACATGACCTCCGGTAAACTGCTGGGGATCTGTTTGGATCTGCTGCGGCTGCTCCGTGAAGATGCCGCGAAGATGGCTGCCGGTGACCTGCATGAGCTTATGCGCGCTTGGGAGAACTACCACCGCATCTGGTGTGTTGAGGCTCACATTCGTCACATTGAGTTCCGTCAGGAATCCCGCTACCCGGGCTTCTACTACCGCTCTGACTTCCCGACTTGTGATGACGAGAACTGGAAGGCCTTTGTTAACTCCACTTTCGATCCGAAAACAGAGGAATGGAAGTGTGAGAAGGTTGAGTGTATCAACATCGTTGAGACCGATCCCTGGATCTAATTACAGGTATCACTACTTGACGAATTGAAGTGAAATCTCCAGGCTCCTTCGGGGCCTGGAGATTTTTTCTATCAACTCAACCCTTTTTGTTTGAGTTGATCTGAAAATTTATACCTTTTCAGGTCAATTGAAACAGAAATTTATAAATCACCTTTTTCAACAATACCAGCAGTAATGGAGGTAAGGCATGAGCGACACTGCAGGAAATGGTGCGGTATTGGTGGTGGGCGGTGGTATCAGCGGTTTGACCGCTGCGTTGGAAGCTGCGGAAGTTGGTAACGATGTATATCTTATCGACAAAAATCCGTATCTCGGCGGCCGAGTAGCCCAGCTTAACCAGTATTTCCCAAAACTTTGTCCCCCGACATGTGGTCTAGAGATTAACTTCAAGCGCATAAAGGATAACCGTAAGGTTAGAACCTACACCATGACCACTGTCAAATCAGTGTCTGGTGGCCCGGGAAGCTATGAGGTAACATTGGAAACAGCTCCCAGGTATGTCAACTCAAACTGTACTGCCTGTGGTGATTGCGCCGAAGTATGTACCGACGAGGTCGACAATGCCTTTAACTTCGGCATGAACAAGACCAAGGCAATCTTCTTGCCCCACGAGATGGCCTTTCCCCGCCGTTTTGTTTTGGCAAAGGAAGCCTGTTCTGCCGAATCGCTGGAAGCAATCAAAGGTGCATGCAAATATGATGCTGTTGACACGGAGATGCAGGCCGAGACCTTTACGCTCAATGTTGCATCCGTTATTTGGGCAACCGGCTGGAATCCCTATGATGTCAGCAAACTTGACAATCTCAAGCCGGAATCTTCTTCTGCCATTATCACCAACATGATGATGGAGCGGATGGCCGCTGATAACGGTCCGACCGGTGGGCAGATTCTTCGTCCCGGCGATGGCAAAGAACCCGAGTCTTTTGCCTTTGTTCAGTGCGCAGGTTCTCGTGACGAAAATCATCTCGAGCATTGTTCCTACATCTGCTGCATGGCAACCTTCAAGCAGATGACCTATATTCGCGAGCGGTATCCCGAAGCGAAAATCTACGTCTTTTATATTGATCTGCGAACTCCCGGCAAATATGAGCACTTCCGTGATAAACTCATGGATGATGCGAATGCTGAATTTATCAAGGGCAAAGTCGCAGACATTGTTGCAGAAGATGACGGCGGTGTAACTGTAGTTGCTGAGAACGCCGTGACCGGAGCCAAGATTCATCAAAAAGTTGACTTGTGTATACTGGCAACCGGGATGGAGCCTGCGCTTGGTGATGCAGGAAAGGCACTTGGTGTGGCAATGGACGGTAACGGTTTTGTAGTTTCGGAACCAGAGAAGGGCATGATTGCAGCCGGTTGTGCCAAATCAGCCGCAGATGTATATAGCTGTGGACAGTCATCTACGGCTGCTGCTCTTAAAGCAATTCAGATCGGACGGTAGGAGGAGAGTCAATGAGTAAAGTATATGGTGCATATCTCTGTACTGGTTGTGGCATTGGCGACGTCCTGGATGTAGATGGATTGAAATCTGCAGCTTCCGAATCTGGAATCGAGATGCAGGAGAATTCCTGTCTCTGTGGAGCTGAAGGCCGCGCTATTATAGATAAAGACATTAAAGATAACGGGGTGAACTCGGTTGTCGTTTGTGCATGCTCGCCTCGGGTTATGCAGAACGAATTCGATTTCGGTGAAGGCGTAATGACCACCCGCGGCAACTTGCGTGAGCATGTAGCCTGGACCGCCGGTGCCGCTGTAGCCGAAGAAGAAGGTGCAGAAGAAGCAGCTGAAACCGAAGGCGTGGATGAGTTTCTCCAGGAAATGGGTGAAGATTATGTTCGCATGGCCGTTACCCGTGCCCAGAAGTCGGAACTGCCTGAACCCTACCAGCTTGAGACCATAAGCAAGGATATTCTTGTTATGGGTGGTGGCATCGCCGGGTTGACAGCCGCCAAAGAAGCAAGCAAAGCCGGCTATAAGGTCACTCTTGTCGAGAAAGCAGAAGTTCTCGGTGGCAAGGCACTGGGCTGGAGGAAAATGTTCCCCACCAGCTACCCCTACACCGATCTAGAGGCTCCAAGTATAGAGCAGATGGTCAACGACGTTACAGGTGATGCTAATATTACCGTGAAAACTACCTGTGAAGTTGCTCGTATTGGTGGTGCCCCAGGGCAATTCAGTGTTACCCTTAAGGCCGCTGGCACCCAAAGTGAATGGGATGCTCCGGCTAAGGTTGC
>CALZIH010000113.1 GCA_945787305.1 uncultured Desulfobulbaceae bacterium
CTAGCTGATCATTACTACGAGGCAATTACCGGCGATGGATCTGAAGCCCGGGCTGAAGAAGCATATTATCGTTTGAGAGTTCAAGTCCAACAATGGCACTCCGAAAACCCTGACATCGAAGTGCATATTTCAACCACAGGGTTCAGCCGAGGAACAGGATCGCAGCGACATTTTGCCAACCTTGTGGATGACCGTGGCATACCCGATCCCAGTGGCGATGGTTATTTAATTCCGCCTGGCGAGGTTCACCAGGATGTCATGCTGATATATGACTCTGTCGTGACAGGCCAGGAAGATGTGCTTGATTTGGGTATTCCGGATTCGGTGGCCAATGCCGTGCATTTTACCGCTGATCATGACAACCGGATAAATTTTGATTCGGGGAGTATTGTTGATCCTTTCAACCCAGACGACCATGGCATTTTAGAAATAGGGCTTCCCGGCGCTCACTCCGATATCGGCGGCAACTATGACTATGGCGGTTTGTCAGCACGTGCGTTGGCACTGGGGCATGAACTGTTGGACTTAATGGGAGTGCCGGTCGAGGAAATATCCGAAGAATACAGAATTGACCCAAACAATACTATTATTCATAACTCCGGTTCGCTATTCAATCTGGCAAACTGGGAAAGTGGCGAGCGAGAGGTAGATATCTATGGCAATCCTGAGCGTCGAACCGAGGCTCAACAACAGCAAGCAATTCTAGAAGAACAGCAAAAAGAACTTGAAGAGGAAGCTGCAGTTCAACACGCCGCAGCATATCGAGGTGCAGAACTGGACTTGATAAGCTCGGAGGTCGATCTCCGTGACGCCATCAATTCCGGAGATGGGTTATCGATAGCGCGTGAGGGTTTGGGCTACCTCTCCAGCCTGGATGAATATCGCGACACCGTGAATCGGGACGGGATTCTTTCCGATTCAGCCGAGGCAATAACAGAAGGCCTGGAACACGGTATAGGCTTGGTTCAAGGCATTGATGACGGAGACAGCTGGGAAGTAGCCGGCAACAGCGTTGATCTGCTACTGGATATCGACCACTATGTAGAAAGCAACAACAGTGATTTCATCGGCGAGACGGGGACTGGGTATCTCAATGCGGCATCCTCTGCCCTTGATCTGTCCAAGGCCCTGGATGAGGGCGACGGCTGGGAGATTGCAAGTTCAACCACCTCGCTCTTAAACGATATTGACCGGATCCAAGACATTGACGGCGGTTCGGACGCTCTGGCCGGGGTGGCCTCAGCTGCAGGACTTGCCGTCAACATCGCCTCCCTGGATGATGTACTGGAGTCGGGCGATGGGCTGCAGATTGCCTATACCACGGCCAGCACCCTCAACAACGCTATAAACACCTACAACATGGCGGCAAACGCAGCCGGCTATTCCAACATCTGCACCTTTGGAGCCTCCGAAGTCCCGGTGCTCGGTTATGTTGCCGCGGCTGTACAGCTTATGGAAGGCGATACGACAGGGGCAGCAGTGACAGCAGCCTCGGCTTACCTGATGACCTGCGGCCCCTATGGCTGGGCAGCCGCAGCGGCTCTTCAGGTCGCCAACATGCTGGGTGTCTTCGGCGATGAAGACCCACCAAGCGCCACGGCCGATTTTTCTTTTGGCGTGGATGGCAACATAACCATGGAAGTCCATGGTGACGGCGAAATGACCGGAGCCGCAGAGGCCTGCGCTTCACCCCTGCTCGCAACAATCCAGGGATACAAGGAAACAGGTGGACGGGTGGATATTGACGGAAGTCTGCCCTCTCTTCTTGTGGAAGCAGGCTCTGATCCCAAAATCTGCTACAGCAGCGAACACGGTGGCGGAGTAGCAATAGCGGTCAACGATCCCACCCGTCTGACACTGGAAATGCGCGGCGCCCTGTATGCCCGTGACCGGGGTGAACGATTGGATGAAGCGATCACCCTGGCCTCCGATGCACAAGGCAATGTCGACTTTGCTCAAGTGGACTTCCAGCTTGCATCCATGGGCTTTGTTAAACACGGAATCACCTATACCTATGGTGAATCGACCGCCGCCCGGCTCGGGCAGACCTATGGTACCGGGGTCTTTAACGGCGGCGGCAATGCCGACGGCCCGGAAGGAGAGCGTGTTCTTGCCCGGGACCAGGACATCACATCCCTGCCTCTACAGGACGATCAACTCCCAGGCAAAAAGATCGGGCGTATTCTTCGATCTGTGGGCCTTCAGCAAAACTTTACCGGTGCCGGCGGACTTCTCCTGGCTATGGGGTTGGGTCTGGACGCCGACCGCTCTGCTGCAGCCACCCTGCCCGCCGGCAGGGGTGAACGTGAGGAGACTAACACCGATTATTTCAAGCCTCTGGATGCGGTTCAACTCGCTCAATATCAGGATGCAATCCCGAATGCTGAAGGACAGCGACAAACTTCCCAAGACATGGATAATCCCATAGAATTTTCAGCACATACAGATGGGCAGACACTAAAGGCGTTTATCGATGCCCAATGGCCTGGCGTACCCGGCGACTCTACACTACCCAGTGCCCTTGGAGATGTTACCGCACTTCACTTAGGCGATACTGTGAATTCCAATCCTCACTCCCCCGGCACCATTCCTCTTCCACGGTTGAATGCGCTTCAGCAAGACAGCAGACCCATCCAATACCCATCGAAAGCGATATTCCAGCAGGAGGCGGACGTTACGGTTCCATCAGCAATTCAGGCCACTGGCCAGCAACCACCTGTACCCGAGCCTTCTTCCCCGCAGAAAAGTTGGAGCGTGGCTTCACCAACTCATGTGAGAATTCCAGAAGAACAGCTGCCGGAAGATGTCACGGCACCGCCCTTACCCCCAGATGTGGAACAGGGCTCATTGTTTGCCATGGATCAAGATTCCAGCATCCGTTTTCTGCCATCAGCCCTGACCGATGAGCTGCGGGATACTCCTCATTTCTCATCTTCCGAAGAAAGCTTTACACTGGTCGCCCTGGGCGCATCCGAACATGGTCAGGTTCGTATGGACAATAACGGTGATATTCGTTTTGTGGCCGAGACAGGCTTTGTCGGCACGGCCTCTTTTGAATACGACCTGCGCGGGCCAGATGGCGAGGTAACCACTCATCGTTCCCTGGTGGTGGTGAAAGGTGTCAACAATCCACCATTATTGGAAGATGACCATTTTACAATCAATGAAGGAGAGTCTTTTTATCTGGATCATCTTTTGGAAAACGACGCTGATATCGACGGCGACACCCTGACCATCGACCATTTCCGCGGCCTTACCCACGGCGAGCTTTCTTTGGAGGATAACCGATTAGTCTTTACTCCGGAAGAGGGATTCACCGGCGAGCTGCCCTTCAGCTACTGGGTCGTAGACAAGGCTGGCTCCTACCCGTACATGGCCCATGCAAACCTCACCATCCTTGACCTGACCCCCGATATCAACACCACGGACGACCACTTTATTATCCTGGAAGATCAACCGTTTGTTATCACCGAAGACAAGCTGATAACAAATGACGGTGTTGGTGATAATGGACTTATCCAGCTGAATGCGGTGCAGAATGCGGAGCATGGCCAAGTCAGTATGGAACAGAACGGTACCATTACTTTTATTCCAGATCTCGATTACGCAGGGACGGAAGCGGGATTCTCGTACACGGTGGAAGATGAATCCGGCAATGCCGGAATGGCTCGGGTAAATATCGAGGTCCTTGATGTCCGGGATCCGCTGCAGGAGTCCGGTATAGCATATACCGGGGCTAACGAGGATGAAGCCATCACCTTCAGCCCGGAAGAGGTTGCCCGCTTTGTCACCGACCCGGACGGTGACTTGCTGCATCTGGACTTCATCACCAATGTCGAGGGCGGCAGGGCCGAATTTGAAAACGGTAT
The DNA here is from genome assembly GCA_945787305.1 of uncultured Desulfobulbaceae bacterium. Taxonomy (GTDB): domain Bacteria; phylum Desulfobacterota; class Desulfobulbia; order Desulfobulbales; family Desulfobulbaceae; genus DRLX01. Next base: position 3,870 of record CALZIH010000113.1, read on the forward strand.
GTACACATTCATCCCGGATCGAGATTACTCAGGCCCGGCCTCCTTTGATTACCAGGCCAGTGATAACCGTCAGGGAACGCTCCGGGGACACCTTGAATTTGAAATAAGCCCGGTAAATGATCCGGTTGAGACCGGAAAAGATTTTCTGGCGACCAATGAAGAGAGCAGCATAAGTATTCATCGGGATGCGCTTCTTATAAATGATCTTGACCCAGAGGGAACGCCTGTAGAATTTGTCGCTTTAGGCGCGGCAATCCATGGCAGTGTTGCGATGGGTGAAGACGGCACCATCACCTTTACCCCGGAGATAAACTACTTCGTTGAGGATCCCGGCGATGCAGGGTTTTCCTACATTGTCCGGGACGTAGAAGGAGAAGAATCCACCGGTCTTGTGACCGTGCAGGTTGAAAACGTCAATGATCTGCCGGTAAGTATTACCAACCGTCTGACCACATCGGAAGACCAGGCCATTGTATTTGATGCCGCCACCGTGCATGAATTTCTCAGTGATGCGGACGGCGATTCCCTTCAGCTCATTTCCATGGACAATGTAAGCGGTGGCACGATGACGGAAGACAGGGGTATCTACACCTTTATCCCCGACTCAGACTACCATGGCCCGGCCTCACTGGACTACAGCGCAATTGACGGCAACGGCGGCACAGTTAGCGGCCACCTAGACATTGAGGTTCTCCCCCGTGATGACCAGACAGAGTTCGGCGAGGACAGGCTGGAAACCCTGGAAGAAAAACCGGTGACCACCACAGTCGCCGACCTTATGGCCAACGATACCGATGCCGACGGCGAACTACACTTTGTCTCCCTTGGTGGGGCAAGCCACGGCAGTGTTTCCATCGATAATAACGGCACCATAACATTTACCCCGGAGATTGATTATTTCGGCAGCGATGCCGGGTTTTCCTATATTGTTCGAGATGCTGAAGATCAACTCTCTTCCGGCATTGTGACCGTACAGGTTGAAAACGTCAATGATCTGCCAATCATTATTGCTAACCCTCTAATCACTACCGAAGACCAGGCCATTGCCTTTGACACCTCCACCGTGCATGAATTTCTCAGCGATGCGGACGGCGACTTCCTTGAACTCACTTCAATGAATAACCCAAACGGAGGATTGGTAACGGAAGACGGGGGAGTCTATACCTTTCATCCCGCCCCTGACTACCATGGTCCGGCCTCGTTGGACTATAGTGTAAGCGATGGTAACGGTGAGTCCGTAACCGGCAGACTCGATATCGAAATACTCTCCCGGGATGACCAGACCGAATTCGGCGAGGACAGGCTGGGAACTCTGGAAGAAAAACCGGTGACTACCACGGTTGCCGCCCTTATGGCTAACAATACCGATGCCGACGGCCGACTACACTTTGTCTCCCTTGGCGGGGCAAGCCACGGCAGTGTTGCCATGGATAATAACGGCACCATAACCTTTACCCCGGAGATGGATTATTTTGGCGAAGATGCCGGGTTTGATTATGTGGTTGAGGATGCCGACGGATACCAGGCAACTGGAGTAGTGGTAATCGAGGTGGAAAACGTCAACGACCGGCCCGCGATCCTCTTTGACCGACTGCATATCCTTGAAGACCGGGAGATCACTTTCACCAGTGAAGAAATCGCCCGCTTTGTTCGTGACCCGGACGCCGACCCTCTCATCTTCACCTCCATCTCCGCGGCGCAAGGGGGAAGCTTCCGAACAGAGAATGATGCGTATGTCTTCACCCCGGATACAAATTTTTACGGCGAAACAACGTTTGACTACACGGTAACCGACGGCAACGGGGAGTGGTCGAAGACGGCGAGATCACTTTCAGCGTGGATTCCCTCATGGCGGGAGCTGTGGATGTGGAAGACGGGGAGGAACTTCGGTTTTCCGGCATTACCGACTCCAGTTGTGGCGATGCCTGGTTGGACCATGACGGCCTGGTCCATTTTCTGCCGGATACCGATTTTTCTGGTACGGCCTCGTTCAGTTACGGCGTAACCGACAGTGAGGCAGGGAAAGGTACGGGCACGGTGACCATCGAGGTTACCGGCGAAAACGACGCTCCCCTGGCCGTAGATGACGGACGCATACTTGCCTGGGGCAACAATTCCTATGACAATGTGTATAGCTCGGCGGTACTCCTTGCAAACGATTACGATGTGGATGGTGATTCTCTGAACATCATTTCTCTTGCCCGGGCCGAATACGGAACCGTCGGCCTGGACGCAAACGGCAACATTCATTACCGGGCTCTCAGTGATGACTGGGTCGGGGTAGACTATTTCACCTATACCATTGACGACGGAAACGGAGGTATCGCTGAGGCTGTTGCGCGAGTAGATGTAAAACTGAACACCTCACCCGATGCATATTCCGAAATTCTCTTCAGCCGGGAGGATACTATTGTTGACATTGATCAGGGGCAGCTGTTGATCAATGATTCCGATGTAGACAATGACACCCTGTTTATCAGCTCGGTAGGAAATGCTGAGTATGGTACCGTTTCTCTTCTACCTGATGGTGGGGTCCGTTTTTCTCCGGAACTCAATTATAATAACAGTTACCCTGGCCGGGCAAGTTTTGAATATAGCGTTAGTGACGGCACCAGTGATCCTGTGACAGCCATTGCCTTTATGGACCTGGAACCGATGAACGATTCGCCTGTTCTCCAAGGAGAAATTTTTGACGAGGCGATTGAAGACAATACCTTTTCCTTTACCCCCGCCCAACTCTTGGACAACGATTTTGACGTAGAGACAGCCTCTTCCTTTGAAACTGATGCAATGGCTATCACCGAAATTATTGGGACAGATAACGGTAGCCTTACCTATAATACGGGAACAGGTGAGATAACATATACTCCTGTCGCGAATTACCATGGTGTTGATACTTTTCGTTACAGGGTGACCGATTCCCATGGAGCCACAAGCGAGGTAGAATCGCAGATAACGGTTTGGTCGGTGAACGATAACCCTGTGGTTCAGGAAGATCGTGCCTCCACCGCCGAGGACTCTGTTTGGAACAAGTACGACATTGCCGAGCTGTTAGCTAACGATTCAGATGTAGACGGCGACAGCCTTTCGCTGGTTAATCCCCATATCAGTCAAGGCTCGGCCAATGTCAGGGTCAGCAACGGATACCTTGAAGTCCTGCCCGCATTCAGGGAAGATCGGGTGGATGTTGAATACACGGTAATCGACGGCCACGGCGGTTCAGCCTCGAACCGTTTGATTATTGACCGTATTAGCGAACATAACTTTGCGCCCACCTTTACCGGCCTTTATGAAGTTGTGTGGGAATCCAGCTGGGAAACATGGTTCACCTTTCAAGCAGAAGACAGAAACGGTGGAAACACATGGGCACCCGATAACGGCGATATCGCGACTGTCACCCCCTCCCATGTCAACGGTGGAAATATCGAGTTTTCCAGCACCAATAATTCCAACTTTTCCTTCAAGTTCGAAGGTAATTTTAATCAGGGCTCCCTGGTTCTGACCGCAACCGATTATTCCGGAGCAACCGGTTCCATCTACGTTGAGGTTTCTCATTTGAACGGTTCCAGTGGCCGATATGTATACAGCCCGGTGGTTCTCGATCTGGACGGAGACGGGGTCGAACTGCTGACGATTGATGAAGGGATTGCCTTTGACTGGAACCGGGATGGAATGGCCGAATCAACAGGGTGGGCAGGACCGGACGACGGTTTTCTGGTCTATGACTACGATCATGACACTTTAGTCACCAGGGCCGATGAGCTGATGCTTCGGGAGTATCTACCGGATGCCACCACCGACCTTGAAGGTCTGCGCGCTTTTGATTCCAATGAGGATGGAACCTTCAACGGTGAAGACAAGTCTTGGAACGATTTCGGCGTCTGGCAAGATCGAAACAGTAACGGCATTACCGATGAAGGGGAATTTCAACATCTTACAGAGATGGAGATAGTGGAAATCGAACTTGAGAGTAACGGCGATGAGCGGGAAGTTGCCGGGAATACCGTATATGGTTCCACCCAGTACCACAGGGAAGACGGCTCCAGCGGAGAGGTTGGGGATGTGGCATTGGAGGGAAAAGAAATTGTCTTCACCCAGGCGGAACCCAGTGAACCTGGATCCGAGATCGAAACCATGAATCCGGACCAGGATATCCCAATGAACGATCCATCGGTGGATTTTGCCAAGGCACAGCCGTTGCTCGCAGCTGGCGATGAAGAGACAGTACCACGACCGGACTCTGAACCACCCGCCAATGGTGAAACGACTATGGAGGAGCCATTTCAGACAGACGGTGAAGCACTACAGGCATCAGGATCTGAGACCGATCTGTCATTGGATGAAGCCGAAATCAATCGGGTGGCCCATCAACTTCAATCAGATGCCGCCACAGGTTCTTCCGGGGCTGATCCTGAACCGGCGGTGTCCCCTGATCTCTATTATTCAAATGAGATCGGGAACGATACAGACCTGCTCCAGACCGATGATACCCAGGAAGAGCTATTAGCTCTTGCTTAGTATCCGCTTACATATATTTTCTCTGTGTACGAGTTCTCATTAATTGCGCCACAACTCTTCCAAAAGCTCGAAAAATTTCACTATTTCTCATGAACAAGGTCTAATGAGTCAACAAAACAAAACAAAAAATATTCAAAGCGGCCTCTTTTGCGCAGCAGTGGCGGCAAAGCTCCATGGAAACCCGATCAGCTTGGAGCAGATCAAACATCATTTCAACAATGAGAGTGGCCGGTTGAAGCCCATAGAGCTGGCAAGGATATTTCAGGATATTGGTTTTAAGGCCAAACCTGCAGACAAGGAACTGTCGCAGGTTAAGCCAGGATTCTTTCCGATAGTGGCCGAGTTGAAAAACGGTGATTTTATCCTGCTGGGAGGAAAGGATCAAAAGGATGAAAAAGTTCTGGTACAGCGTGCAGGAGAACCCAGGGGGACATGGGTTGAAATAAAAAAAATGCAAACCGAACTCTCGGGGCAGATCCTGTTTTTGAAGAAACAGGGTGGCCGACAGGAGTGCGTCCGGCAGTTCGGTATCGGCTGGTTTTTAAAATCGGCTCGCAAATACTGGAGCGTCCTGCGAGACTGCCTCCTGGCCTCGTTTTTCGTCCAGGTCTTTGGACTGCTTTCTCCCCTGGTCTTCATGATCGTCATCGACAAGGTCCTTTCCAACAACAGCCTTTCCACCCTCGATGTACTGGTCTTTGCACTCGTGGTTGTCGCGCTCTTTGAAATACTGCTCAACGGGCTGCGTACATACCTCATGTCCCATACTACAAATCGGATTGACCTGATGCTCGGGGTACAGTTGTTCAAACACCTGATGAGCCTGCCTCTCAGTTATTTTGAATCGAGGCAAGTGGGTGACACAATCGCCAGGATGAGGGAGCTGGAAAACGTTCGCCGCTTTATTACCGGATCCGGTCTCATGCTCTTTCTCGATCTCTTCTTCCTGGTGATTTTTCTTATTGTCATGTTTCTGTTTAGCCCCTTTCTCAGCCTGCTGGTTGTTATCACCCTGCCCTTTCTCTTCGGGGCCTCATTTTTTCTTACCCCGATACTGCGCCGCAAACTTGAAGACAGCTACTTGGCAGGTTCCGGCAAACAATCATTTCTGGTTGAAACCCTTGCCGGCATCGAAACCATCAAGGCCAACGCCGCCGAACCAAAAATTAAAGAGAAGTGGGAAGAGCGGTTGAGTGAACATGTCAAGCTCGGTTTTTCCAGCGGTCACTTAACCAACCTGATCACCCAGACTACCGGAGTTATCAGTAAAGTACTTTCGGTCCTGCTCCTCTGGTTTGGGGCCAGGGAAGTATTGCAGGGAAACCTGACAGTCGGCCAGTTCATTGCTTTTAATATGCTATCATCCAGAGTCATTGCACCTATCATGCGTCTCTCCAGAATATGGGAGGAATTTCAACAGGCCAATGTATCTGTGGCGCGGATCGGAGATATATTTACCACACCCTCCGAGCCTGGTTTTGATCCTTCTAAGGTCAGCCTGCCGCCCATCAGAGGCGATGTCAGCTTTGACCGGGTTTCCTTCAGGTTTAAACCTGAAGGAAAACAAATCCTGCACGATATCTCTTTTTCCGTGACGGCCGGGGAGGTAATCGGAATTGTCGGCAGTACCGGATCGGGCAAAACAACCTTGGTCAAGCTGATGCAGCGCCTGCATGTTCCGGAGCTGGGAAGAATCCTGATTGACGGTGTCGACCTTTCCATGGTCGACAGCTCATGGCTCAGGCGGCAGATCGGGGTGGTCATTCAGGATGGGGTCTTGTTCAATAACTCCATTCGGGACAATATCACCTTGAACATGCCGGATCTTTCCATGGAGGAGGTTATGGAAGCGGCACGTTTGGCAGGAGCACATGATTTTATCCTGGAACTTCCGGAAGGATACGACACCCTGGTTGGAGAAAGAGGCTGTCGTCTCTCCACAGGGCAGCGCCAGCGATTAGCCATTGCCAGAGCCCTGGCTGCAAACCCGAGGATGTTAATCTTTGATGAGGCGACCAGCGGGCTTGATTATGAATCGGAGCAGCAGGTACAGGCAAATATGAAAAAGATATGCACAGGTCGCACTGTCTTCATTATCGCTCATAGACTGTCCACTGTTCGTCATGCTGATCGTATCATTACCATTGAACATGGCAGGATTGTTGAAAATGATTCGCCGGCGGCACTGCTTAAGACTGGTGGTAGATTTGCCGTACTCAACAGCATACATGAAGGAAGTTATGCCTGATTTTTTAAAAAAATATCAAGAGCAGAAAGCCATCCGCCGTGAGTTCGAGTTTATGCCGGCCACCATCGAGGTGCTCGCCAGCCCGCCGGCCCCATTCTCCAGAGCCATGGTTCTTATTCTTGTTCTCCTGACACTCTTTGCAATCGCCTGGGCCTGCATTGCCAGGATAGACATCGTTGCCGGCGGTACCGGCGTTGTGGTCCCCAAAGGAAAGGTGAAAGTTGTGCAGCCCCTTGAACCGGGTATTGTCACCGAGATTACGGTTCAGGACGGGCAATTGGTAAAGAAGGGAGAGCTGCTTGTGCGGATGGACAGTACCGAGAGCAGTGCCGATCTCAACAGTCTGCAAAGGGAATTGAAGACAGCAAGACTGTCTACATCCAGGCTGAATGCAGAATTGGCAGAAGATTCTTCCCTGTTTGCTCCCATCACGAACGATGATGCAGAAGAAGTCGCGCTTCAACGCCGCCTGCTGGAACAATCTATCCTGGCCCAGCGTGAGAAGACGGTTACCATGGAACATGGAATACGTCGTGCTGAAGCCGAACTGGCATCTGCCCGCTCTAGAGTCTCTTGGCTTGAAAAATCACTGCCTCTGGCAGAAGAACTCCATGAAAAGAAAACAGCCATGGCAGCCAGAAAAATGATGGCAAGCGGACAGTATTTGCAGGCTCGAATGGAAATCAATGAGGCCCGGCAGAACATGGAGATGGAAAAAAACCGGATGACGGAGTGGAAGCTGAGGATCATCCAATTGCAAGAAGAAAAAGAACTAACGGAAAGCGAATATCGGCAGGAGTTACTCAAGCAGCTGACAGTGGTACGAAAAAAACGGGAGGGCTTGGTACAACAGTTAGCCAAGGCCAGGAAAAGACAAGTTAACCGGGAGCTGCGATCACCTGCCGATGGTATCGTCCAACAACTGGCCATTAATACGGTTGGCGGGGTAGTTACTGCAGCGCAGCCCTTGATGACCATTGTTCCAATTGACTCCGGCCTGGAAGTAGAAGCCAGGATCCTCAATAAGGATATAGGGTTTATTCGTAAAGATCAGCAAGTTTCAGTGAAAGTCGCTGCGTATCCCTTTACCCGACATGGAGATCTCAAGGGAAGGATAGATTGGGTGGGCCGTGACGCAGTGCTGGATAAGCAGACAGGCCCAGTGTATCCGGTTCGGATTTCCTTTGACAGGTACCACTTACCCAATACGGTTCATGGTCAAAGGGGCGAAGTCCTCCCCGGCATGACGGTGACAACAGATATCAAGGTAGGGAAAAGAAGAGTTATTCACTACTTTCTTGGTCCGATCTTGCGTTATAAAGATAAAAGTTTACGGGAGTTGTAGAAATGACCGAAAAGAAGGGCTCCAACTCAATCAAAACCACAGAAGCAGAAATCGACGAGGCACTCAAAGGAGAAATCCATAAACAGTCCCTGAAAATTCTCAAGCGGCTGCCGGCTATGGGACCGATACTACTTCTCTATATGCAGTCCTCGCATCGGCGTTATCAATTCATCGCCGATCTGGAATGGCTGCTTATGCCTCCCCTGGTCTCGGGACAATGCAAACTCTACATGAAAAACGAATATCCGATTTCCTTTATCAGCTGGGCCTTTTTAAACGAAGAAGCTGAAAAAAGAATGTTCAAAAACGGCGGCAAGCTGCGCCCGGATGACTGGAATTGTGGAGATCGTCTTTGGGTTATCGATATTGTCGCGCCCTTTGCAGGGGTGGAAAATATGCTTGGTGACCTTCAGGTCAATGAGTTTCCCGGGAAGGTTATCCATCTCGCGGTTCCCGATCCCACCACAGGTGGAATTACAGCCCGTACGTTGCAGCCAATCCGAAAGAAAGGAGATACAGCAGGTAAGGAGAAACAGACAGTTGAAACGATTCAATAGAACACTTTGGAGAATTGTTCCAATCGGTTTTTCTCTTGTAGCATGCCTGAGTGTCTTAACTTCCCAGGCTGTTGGCTTGGACCTCCTAACGGCCTTGGCCTTGGCAGAGCAGAACGATGCCGACTTCAAAGCAGGAATAATGGAAGCCCGGGCCAAAAATGCCGATGGCTGGTCTCAGGTGGCTGCTCTGGGGCCAAGAGCTATGGTTACGGGAAAGGTTATGCGGAGCAGATTGGATTATTCTCCGGAGACAAGGGCCGGGTTGGAGGACAAAAATCTTGCATTCAGTGATAATGAAATAACCCTTTCCCTGGATCAACCCCTGCTCGATATGGAGAAAATTTCAAGAGCCAGACGGGGTGCCCGTGAAATGGATATCGCAACCATGGAACTGGTTAAAGCCCGTGAAGAACTTATTTTCCGGGTGATCGAACGCTACTTTTCCCTGCTCTCTGCGCGGGACGAGGTGGATCTGGCTAATTCAAAATTACAATTTCTGGCAAGCCGGCTGGAAACAGCCCAAGCCGGCCATGACCTGGGACTTGGTGATCAATCCGACCTGTTTGATATTCAAGCCCGATATGAGACAACGATGGCGACCCGGGCACTGCTGCGGGCCAAGCTGGTAGATGCCGAAGAGGCTCTTGTTGAACTGCTCGGAGTACCTGTAGAGGAAGCGTTGGAGAGGCCGAATATCGAAAAGGTATTTGTCCCGCCTGGAAACGACCTTGACCACTGGCTGACATCAGCCAAAAAGAAGAACATAAACTGTCGGATCAGCAAAGTGCAGGCCGAGGCCGTCCGAATGGACGGCATGATTGCGGCTGGTCGCTTTCTCCCGGCACTTAGTTTCTTTGTTGAATATGAACGTGCCAACCCTGAAAACGATGTGAACGGCTATGGCTGGGATAGAGATCGGACAGATTACGGACTCAAGTTGCAGATGCAATTTTTGAGCGGCGGCAGTGATGTTGCAGATGTAATTGCCTTTAAACGCCGTTACAGAGCATCAAAGCAGAGGGTTATAGCTACCCAACGTTCTGTCATCCGGCAGACAAAATCAACCTGGAGTAGCCTACAGGAAACCCTGAAAACCATCCAGATGCATGAACTTGCGGTTGCCGCCAATAAAAAATCACTGCAAATAAAAGAGGCAGGCTACCAGGAAGGACTGCAGACCATGCTCGATGTCCTTAACGTGCAAAAAGACTATTTTAGTGCCGTTAACAAGTATCAAAACGCCCGGTATGACTATGTCATCATCTGGTCAAAATTCAAGCAGTTGATAGGCGACCTTACCGACATTGGTGAGGATCTGGATCAGGAGGAGAACTTGAT
>CALZIH010000114.1 GCA_945787305.1 uncultured Desulfobulbaceae bacterium
CCTATGTGTTCTGCGGAAACTCAAATAATCGGTCAATCACAGGTTTTTCTTGCAGTGCTTGAGCATGTCTCCAAGGCTGCAGAGCTAAGTCGTCCGGTCCTGATCATTGGTGAGCGAGGCACTGGAAAAGAGTTGATTGCCGATCGCCTGCATTACCTTTCCGGTCGTTGGGATGAGCCGTTTTTGAAGGTTAACTGTGCAACCCTGGCCGAACCCTTGCTCGAGTCCGAGTTGTTTGGTCATGAGGCCGGGGCATTCACCGGGGCCACCCATAAGCATTTCGGCCGCTTTGAGCGGGCAGGTCGGGGGACTATTTTTCTTGATGAAATAGCCTCCATGTCTCAGAGGCTCCAGGAAAAATTACTGCGGGTCATTGAATATGGAGAGTTTGAACGGTTAGGCGGCAGCAAAACACTGCAGAGTAAGGCTAGAATATTGGGAGCTGCAAACCAGGATTTGCCGGGATTGGCAAAAAAAGGACTGTTCCGGGCAGACTTACTCGATCGATTGGCCTTTGATGTGATAACCCTGCCTCCTCTTCAGGTTCGGAAAGAGGATGTCATGCTGCTCGCAGAGCATTTTGCGCTTGGCATGACCCGGGAGCTCAAGCGCTCATATTTTCCTGGCTTTACCGAGCATGCCTCTCAACAACTACTTGATTATCACTGGCCAGGAAATATACGGGAGTTGAAAAGTGTCGTTGAGCTGTCCGTCTATCATGGGGAGGAGGGTGAGGTTCTTGAGGAAATGGTTTTTGATCCTTTTGCCTCGCCCCACCGACCGACAGCTACGGAGTCGATGGTTGAACAAGAGGGGAAAGGAAGGGAGCATATCCATGATCGGGTAAGAGCACTGCCAACTGATTTCAAGGCGTTTATCAGTAAGCAGGAGCGTGAGATTCTCAGCCTGGCCATGGAAGAGAATAGGTTTAATCAACGAAAAACCGCGGAGGGTCTAGGGCTTACCTATGACCAACTCCGCGGATATGTAAAAAAATATAAATTGTCGGGTCGATAGCCTCAGGCTGCCAGGGCCTTGCGCCAACCTTCGGCTTTCAAGCGATCGATACGGGCGATGTTCCAGTTGCTGATCTCCTGCAGGTAGCGCCTTGGGTCAGTTTTCTGTAATTCTATAATCTCGGTTCGTTCTTCTAGGATATCGATTTTTTCTCCTGGATACATCTCCAGCCAGCAGGCGTAGCCGTTGTCAAAAAGATAACCGGGCCGAATTGTGTCCGGATCCAGCATGAGTTTCGATACGGTCATGAACCGGGCGAGTTCCATATCGTATTCAATGATCCAGCCGTTGTCCGTGAGCATGGTTTCGGAATTTAAATCTGCCGAATCCGAGCATTCAGGACAGTAGAGTTCAGCAACAACTTCCTGGCTGAGGACATTATCCCGCATGTGAAATTGAGCGTTATTTTTTCCGCATTTACAGGTTTTTCGAATTTCAAGGCACATGGGTATCCCCTCTTTTCTTTGGTATCTTCATGGTTAATGATAACTATTCATACTTAATATAAAGGGGGATGGCAACAAAAAAGTATTTTTTCTGTTCAAGGCCGGTGAGCTCGGTTACAATTTTACCTGAATCCGTGAGCGTTCGCCAGTGGCCCAGGTGCACGAAAGAAACCATACGATTATCTTATTGTGATATCATATGGTTGATGACAGACTTCAAAGAAGATACGCCTCTGCCGGACGCTCCGAAGGGCGAACAAGTAAAGCGTTTAAAACACTCGCAATTCGAGACTTACTTCACAGTATCGATTAGATATAAGTAAGAACAACAGCTTTTCTACACGGATTCATATTGTAGACAGGCAGATAGTATCCGGAGTGGCTTGGGGGGAATGATGATAACCTGCAGAGTGTGCATGTTGTTGATGGCTTTTTTGGTCGTACTCGTTGGCTCTGCATCGGGGCGCAGCCTGTATTGGAAGGATATGCGGGTAATGGCTGACCTGGATGGAGATGGTCGCCTGCATATCCGCGAGCAGCAGACCATAGTCTTCAACGGGGCATGGAATGGTGGCGAACGGCGTTTTAATCTGCGGCGAGGTCAACAGCTAACCCTTCACAATATTTTTCGGATTGATTCGGCAAGTGGTCAGGAGATCACCCTGCAACAGGGCGACCTTAACCGTCTTGATCACTGGGTTTGGCATAACGCCACCACCCTGCGGTGGCGGGCTCGTCTTCCTTCCAGTCCTCCTTTCAACGCTAAGGCCATTACCTATATTCTGGATTACACCTTGTCCGGGATTTTGTTGCCGGTGGAGGATGGGTATCGGTTGAATCACGACTTCGCCTTTCCTGACCGAGACGGGGAGATTGAACAGTTCTCCCTCCAGCTCCGCCTTGACCCGTCCTGGCAGGTGCGAGGCAACCTGGAGACAAATCTGCAGCGAAGCAACATACCGCCGGGAAAATCGGTATTACTGTCCGCAAACCTCCTGCATCCGCTTGGAGTGCCGTCTGCAGTTGCCCGGAAAAATGGCCGGGCAAGTGATAAAGACCCCCCTGATGCCCATGCTGCACCTGCGGCTTCGGCACCGGTATGGGTGCTTGCCCTGGTTATACTTTTGCTCTGGAGCCTGGTTATACTTCAGGGAATGTATTTCCTGACCCATGAGCGAAAAATGGGGCGGTTTAAAAAATTGCTTCCTGTCGACCGAATTAATGCGTCCTGGCTTGAGGAGCATGTGTTTTGTCTGACCCCGGAAGTGGTTGGAGCAACCTGGGATAAGAGAACAGGAGCAAGTGAGGTGGCCGCGGTTCTTGCTAGAATGGTGCTGGAAGAGAAGGTGGAAAGTCGGGTTGAGCAGGATCGCTTTCCCTGGCTGGGATTTTTAATTCCTGGCAGGTATACCCTTTATTTGAGATTGCTTGCCTCGAGGTCTGAGTTGCGCGGCTATGAGCGCGAATTGGTGGATGGCCTTTTTATTGACGGTGACAAGACCGACACCAAAAAAATAAAAAAATATTACCGTAGCAAACGAAAGACCTTTGATCCCATCAGCAAGATAGGTGGACCGATCAAAGAGCGGGTTGCAATCCTGACGAAATCTTCAAAAAATCCGTTGGAAATGGTCTGGGTACCGACGTTGATTGCCATGGCGATAAGTTTTTTTCTTTTATTTGCCGATTTCTTTTTTAATCCGTATGAACATCTGCAGGAAATCCTCATTAACGGTGTACTGGTCTTCATCTGGATTAGCAGCCTTCTTGCAGCTGCCGGCTACCGTGCCGCAGCAACTCAAGTCAAGGGAAAGGCCTGGTTGTTATGGGGCTGGACAGTTGGTATCGTCATGGTTTATACCGGGGTCTTATTTATCCTCGATCTCAGTTCACTGCTTGTTTTGGGTAGCGCATTTTTATGTTTCGCCCTCGTCAATAATGTTCTCAATGTAGGCAAGACCAGAGACAGCAAAGAGGGCGTCCGTCTGCGCAGGCATCTTGCTTCTGCCCGCAGGTACTTGCAACAGGAGCTGGACAGGGAGTCCCCGAACCTTAAGGACTCCTGGTTTCCCTATCTGGTTGCCTATGGCCTGGGGCCAAATGTCGATTCCTGGTTTCGACGTTATGGCAGCCATGTTTCCCACATGGGCTCTTCGCTATCTGCAAGCTATGGCAACCCAGGGTTTACCGGCGGCGGTGGACAGTTTGGGGGTGGTGGTGCCGGAGGTGCCTGGAGTACTGCAGCTGGTTCTTTGAGTACTTCGGCCAGCAGTAGTAGCGGCGGCTTTTCCGGTGGTGGAGGTTCAGGAGGTGGCGGCGGGGGAGGGTTCTGATGAAATGGCTTTGGATTGCTCTATATGGCTGTGTCCTGGTTTGGTCAGGGGTAAACCCTAAGGATCAGGTGACTTGGTTTTTGGAGGTTTTTCCGGCCCTGGTTGGTGGTGTGGTCATTCTCTTGACCTATCGAACCTTCCCCCTCACATCCCTCACCTATGGCCTGATCCTTGTCCATTGCCTTATTCTGATGGTGGGAGCTCACTACACCTATGCCGAGGTCCCCCTTTTTACCTGGCTGCAGGAGGCCTTACATATGGACCGTAATAATTATGACAAGGTGGGGCATCTTGCCCAGGGGTTTGTGCCGGCTATAATAGCCCGGGAGTTGCTGATACGGAAAAATGTGGTCAACGGTTCGGCCTGGCAAAATTTTTTCATCATTTGTTTCTGCTTGGCTTTCAGTGCCTTTTACGAACTCATTGAATGGTGGGTTGCCCTGATAAGCGACAGCGGAGCCGAGGCCTTTCTCGGTACGCAGGGTTATGTTTGGGACACGCAGTCAGATATGGCCATGGCCCTTTTGGGTTCGATTGCCGCCTTGTCGTTGCTCCACCGGGTGCATGATCGACAACTGAACGCAGGTATAACCACAGGCTAAAGAGGGGGGCTTCAATGGGTATTGTTTCGTGGGTATCTGGGGTGAAGAGAAAGTATCAGAAACAGCGTGTCCTTGCTGCAAGCAATCATAGAAATGGCCGTCGACACAGCAGACCCAACCATCAGGCAGGTTGGCAGATACCGGAAGGCGCTGCGGGAACCGGTCATGTCGGCAATGGGATACTGTACCAGCCTGGTAGAATCGATTCCCGGCCCGGTTCGTTTAAGCCGCAGCAGGTATTATGCCGACCCTTTGGTCAAAGCCGTTTTTGTTTCGGCCGAACAGATGATCGATCTGCTTCAATCGGCAGTACAAAACGAATCGCTACCAAAAGGACCAAATGGGGATGAGGTGGTCGCCCTCCTGACCATGGCTAAAACTGAGCGGACCATTTACACTCATGCACAACAAAACGATATGATGGTTGGTGACGTTGCAAAACGGACAATCAACTTTATCGATCACCGGGTCGTTGCTCTTGCTCCCAGCCAGGAAATGACCCAAAAAGGGCTTGAGCATCGAGCTGTTGAAGTCATGGCAACGGTAGCGATGGAAAAAATTTCTACCCTTCGCAGTGAGATTGCAGAATTGCGGGAACATAAAATACATCTGCAGTCAATGCGCAGAATCCTCCGGGGACGTAACCACGCCATTGATTTGTTTGCCCAACCCTCTTATGAGAGCAAGCACAAAATAGACCAGCTCAACGAGCAACTCGCTCGGTTGGAAGCTGAGCTTGAAGCGGCAGGGAATAAGCTTGCAACACCATCCGATGCTCTTGGTATTCTTACCCAAACAATGGAGGGCATAAGTGAATCACTGGTTCTGCGCCAACAGAGCCTGCGTATCGATTGGAAAAATGTGATGCTGGGGACCCGTGCAGATGATGAGGGGAATGACATCTCCCTGGCAGAGCTTACCCTTGGAGAGGATCTACAGCGCTGGGCAGTCATGGTGAAATTTCGACCCGAGGATGTAGAAGAGGGATAATCTTTCTTTGCTGGTTATGTCAGATGCGTTTCTTGCGTGAAAAATTTGCCGGTGCGGCAGCTATTAATGGAGCCTGGTATACATTTCTTTATAGTGTTAAAATTATTACAAGTTGTTTGTTCTTTGGTAACCACGGGCGATGGGCGCTGAGCAAATGTGCAGCTTCTCCTGCTGACGTGTAATCATTGTTCGTGGTTTTTCATTTTTTCTGTCCGGAAGAGGTGAGGCGCTATGCATATCGTTATCCTTGGAGCGGGAGCTATTGGTCGACTGTTTGGAGTCTATTTCAGTCGGGGCGGGCACCAGGTGACGCTGGTTGATCCGGATCGTTCTGTGGTGGACTCCATAAATGAGCAAGGTCTGGGGTTCATCGAGCAGGGAGCTGCAGATTCTGATGCGGTAGTTTATCATCCAGCCAGTGCAGTTCAAGATGCTGGAGTGATTAACGAATCCGACTTGACCCTGCTTGCCGTTAAATCCTTTGATACACTGACAGCCGTTCAGGCTGCATCCCACCTCATCAACAATACTGCGCCGATTGTGACCCTGCAGACCGGACTGGGTAACTTTGAACAACTGGACCAGGTGGTCGATAAACAATCGATTATTGGTGGCTTTACCTTTATGGCTGCTGCAGCACTAGGCGAGGGAGTTGTTCTCGCGGGTGGGGTCGGCAAAACCTATCTGGGCGAGATAAGCGGTAGCAAGAGTGCAAGGGTAGATGCACTGGCAGAGATGTTTACTGCCTGTGATTTGACCTGTACCCCGGTACAGCGGATAATCGGCCGCCTCTGGAGCAAGGTGATCGTTTATTCTGCGATAAACGCGGTTTCCGCCGTGTTGGAGGTGAAAAACGGTAATCTTCTTGAGAGCATGGAGTCTGTTACCCTGATGAAGCGGCTTGTTGATGAGGGACAACAGGTTGCCTTGGCCCATACCGTAGATCTGGTATTTCCTGACTTATACCAATTGCTTTTTGATGCCTGTCGACGGACAGATCAGAACATTTCCTCCATGCTGCAGGATGTCCTCAATGGTCATCGAACGGAAATAGATGCCCAGTGTGGAGCCCTTGTCCAATTTGGAACACAGGGCGCGACAGCTACACCAACCCAGCAGGCCATGGTTGAGCTGGTCAAGCTCAGGGAAAAAAAGGCTGCCGGAATCTGGGCTGTGGAGGGTGAGAGATGAACGACTGGAAAAATATTCTCATCACCGTTGATGACACCCCGACCTCGGATCGGGGACTTGCGTATGCCGGAAATATTATCGGTAACCTGCAAGGTGTTCAGGTCTGCCTGCTGCACATTTATCCAGAGCCGCCCCCGGATTATTATCGTCTCGGAGGTTCTCTTGCCGACTATCAACAGCAACGGGAACAACGGGCGGCAGCGCTGCTGGATCGATCAGCAACAATGCTTGCTGCCTGTGGTGTTTCTGCAGGTGATATCAGGCGGGATGTGCGCATGGCTGAGAAGTCGACCATCAGTAAGGCCATCATCGCAGTCCAGCAAGAGGGCGCATTCGGCACCGTTGTCGTCGGTAAGAGAGGTGTTTCCAAAGCCGAAGAGTTCCTGTTCGGTTCCATTTCAAACGCGCTGGTCCATCATACGCATAATTGTACGGTCTGGGTGGTTGGCTGATGGCTGCTGCAGTGGATTTGCCCCCGGAAATAAGTGCACGCCTGAGTGAGCATCGAGTTACCAGGAGTCTACGCAGAAAATCCCGGGTTTTTACCGATACCACCGACTTTACATCCATAGATTACGGAGACATTATTTATGTCGACGGCCGTTATTTTCTGGTTACTGCTTATACCAGAGAAGGGCGTTTCGGAGTGGATGAACAGATAAAACCCTGGGTGCCGCGAGTGGAGGATCTGGCAAGCGGAGAAAAAAAAATACTTAAACTGGTTTTCCACGAAACATTTGAAATTACCTTCGGTACCTTTACCATCCCCTGTTACCGTAACCCTGAAAAAGAGGCCCGAATTCTTGAGCTGGTTCAAGGAGACGTGCACTTCATGCAGGGTGAGGCCGTACTTGACGAGGCCGGCAACCTTGTCCGCATCCTCGATATCGTCAATGGCTCCCGGCTGGACAAGGTAATCCATCGCAACCAGGTGAGCCATGAGGAGTACTTTTATAATCAACTGCCGGACATACTTGCGCATTACCTGCCCTGTGTCCAAGGCATAGCTTTTCTCCATGCACATGGTTTTCGGCATGGAGATGTCCGTCGGGACCATATCTTTGTGGAGAGAGGGACAGGCTTATATCGATGGATTGATTTCGATTATGATTTCTACATGCCGGAAAAGCCTTTTGCCCTGGATCTCTATGAGTTGGGTAATGCCTTGATGTATTTGACCGGTCGAGGCAACTATTACCCTCGGGATCTACTGGCGGATAAGGCCTTGGGGCAGAGGGTCGCTGATACCATTGCTGCTGGTGATTATGCTTTGTTGTCAAAAAACAGGATTGTAAATCTGCAAAAACTCTTTCCCTACATTCCGACATTACTAAACAATATTTTCCTTCACTTTTCTTTGGGAACCGAAGTGTTTTATGACAGTGTCGATGAGTTGTATAGTGATCTGGCTGAGACCGTTGTTCAGGGGTGGTAAGGTCGATTTCAATGATGTCGTTGTTGGCCGAACCAGTAGTAAAATAGAAGACTGGAGAGAACATATCCGGTTGCTTCTAGGTAGTGCGGGTAACAAGAGCTGTGGCTAAAGGGTGCCTTGAAAAATTAGGATTTTCGTTCGAGATCAAGGCATGCGGAGAATTTTACCACAGGCATATAACTGATATTCCGAGGATAAAATTTTGAGGATAACGCTGAGGTCGGGCGAAAATACAATTTTTCAAGGTAGCCTAAAAGGTTCATTGGGCGAGGATAGTCTGAACCGCTTTTCCGAGTTGCTCCAGAGTATAGGGTTTGCGGATAAAGGTTCCGGCTCCCAGTGCCATGGTCTGCTGCACCTCCCGGTTTTCTGAAAAGCCGCTGACTATTATGGCTTTCTGTTGGGGGTGTATTTTTAAAATCTGTTCATATGTCATGCAACCGTTCATGCCGGGATCCATGATCATATCAACCAGCACAAGATCGACAGATTCCTCTTTCAGGTAGGTGACTGCTTCTTCGCCCCCGGCAACAGCTTTGGTTGTATAGCCAAGCATCGTCAGGAGATTCAGGGCAATATCGCGTTGTTGCTCTTCATCGTCGATAATGAGAACGCTCCCTTGGCCCTGGAGTTTCTGTAGGACGTCAATTTCTTCCTTTTGCGGTGAGGGGAGGTTGTCTGTCAGGGGAAACTTGATGGTGAAAACCGTGCCCGTGTTGCTGCTCTCGACATCAATGGTCCCCTCATGATTCTGGACGCAATTCCAGACAACGGCCAATCCAAGTCCGGTCCCACTGCGGCCCAGTTTCTTTTTACTGTAAAAGGGCTCAAAGATATGTTCAATGTCCTTCGTCGGGATCCCGGGCCCTGTATCGGCAACACATATCTTTGCGTAATCTTCACCGTTACCTGCCCTTTTAACGAGTTCGGTACTGATGCGTACCGTACCCGGCCCATTTATTGCCTCGGCTGCATTGGTCACCAGGTTCATTAAACATTTGTTGATGTGAACCGGCGAGCAGGAGATGACCACATCCATCGGCGTCAACTGGAGGGTAAAGTCAATCTCAGGGTAAATTGACTGTAATCGTTCCCCTTCAGGAGAGAAGAAATAGTCATGAATGAGCTTATTTATTTCTCCGGGTTCCCTGACAATGGTGACACCGCGGGCAACGGTAAGCATATCGGCAACGACAGCTGAGGCCCGGAGGCCTGCTTTTTTCATTGTTTCAAGGTAGCCCCGCAGTTCGCTTTCCTTGGGAAGCATCATCAGCATAAGTTCCGGGTAGCTGATAAGCCCTGACAGGATGTTGTTCAAATCGTGGGCCACCCCTCCGGCCATTAAACCAATGGCCTCCATTTTCTGGGCCTGTAGAAGCTTTTTTTGCAGGTCCTGCTGTTCTTGCTGCAACTGTTTCAGGGCAGCTATTTTTTCCTGTAATTCAAGGTGTTGGGCCTTTTCACGTTGCGAGATGTTCCACTTCTCGGTCAGTGAGACGGCAAGTTGTTTGAGCTCTTCCGGGTCAAAGGGTTTGCGGATGAAGAGAATTTTTTCGGGTGAACCGACCTTGCGTACAATGTCGTCACAGGACTGGTCGGAATAGGCGGTCACAATGACTATTTCAATGTTCGGATCAATTTGACGTATACGGAACGCTGTTTCCATGCCGTTCCAACCGGGCGGCATCCGTACATCAATAAAGGCGACGGCAAAAGGGATGTTTTCAGATCGGGCAGCTTTAGCGTTGTTAAAGCCTTCGATACCCTGGTCGGCATAGGTCACATCAAAGCTCAGGCTACTTTCCATGTCCTGTTCGCTACCGAGCAACACATCCATCTTTTCTCTTGCCGAACCATTCCGCAGGGATTCCGGCTCCAGGATCAGCTTGTATGCTTTCCAGATTTCTCGATCATCGTCAATGACCAGTATACGCTTATTCTTCTCGATCATGCGTTTTTTTTCTCTCCCCCATCTGGCTTGGCAACAGGTAGATGAATAACGAACTCAGCCCCTTTTCCTGGCCCTTTGCTAAACGCTGTTATTGAACCGTGATTGGCAATAAGGTAATTGGCACAGGAGTGGAGACCAAAACCGCTGCCCCTTGCTTTGGTGCTGTAGCCAAAGGTGAACATTTTTTCCTTTACTGTATCATCAAAGCCGCAGCCGTTGTCTTGCACACGGATCACAAGTTCACCCCGGTGCTCTGCGCTGGTAATCTGTAACGTTCTTTTTCCTGAATCTATCTCCGCCATTGCCTCGCAACTATTTTTAACCAAATTAACCACTATCTGCAATAGCTTGCTTTCCTCTATGCGAATATTAAGCCCGGTCTGGAGGTCAGTTACGATATCCACCCGGTTCCGTTGTAACTGCTCCTCAAGAATTTTCAGACTGTCCTGAATAACTCGATAACTGTCGACGATGTCTGTCCTTCCACGCAGGTGCGCATAGCGCATCTGCAGACTGATAATGTTTTCAATATAGCTATGTTTGGAGCTGATGTTTTCCAGTCCCGCAATGGCCTTGTCGTATTCCTGACTTATACTGGCAGGCAGCAGGTTGATCACGTTATCTAGGTATTGTTTTTCCTCGTCAGGTAGATCTCCCTTTGATATCAAACCCGGCAGCGGTTCCAGCGCCCGGGACAGGTCGGTTCGCAAACGGCTTGTATAGAGTTGCTTAGCCAGAATCCTTGCCTCTACCTTGGCAGGAGTAATGGCATTGCCGATATTATGAAGTACGCCGACAGCCATTTCAGCCATACCTGCTTCGTGGGCCTGGTTGACCAGTTCGGCCTGGGCTTCTTGTAAATTGCGAGTTCGTTCCTCAACTTTTTCTTCTAGGGAGCGAGAGTATTCAGCCAGCTGTTGTCTCGATTTTCGCAAGTTGTCAGTCATGGCATTGAATGATCGACCTAGGCTCTCAAATTCGCTGCAGGAAAAATTGCTGAAGCGAATGCGGTGATTAAGATCGCCTCTGGCCACTTGGCCAAACCCGTCACGTAGGACTTGAATGGAGTTAATCAGCGGCCTGGTAAAAAAGAGGGCGGAAAGGACGCCGAGTCCAAAAAATATGGCAGTTACGATCAGGAGAACCAGCCGATACTGGCGCATTTGCATGCCCCACCCCAGTCGATATTCTTCTATATCCAGGTTTCGTTTTTCAAGGGAAAAAGCTGCATAGGCATAACCCCATACTTTACCACCCATGAATACCGGCGTCCGGGCCAACAACAGGGGGACGGTTTGATTGTAAAGGGCTGGATATTGGGAAAAAGAGACCGGTAACAGATCGTTGCCTACTCCTATGTCAGCTAATGGCGCTCTTTCTTTTGTCGTGGCATACTGGGCAAAACCATTTTCCATTTCTAGCCAGGGAAGGCCGATGCCGGCTGCCGCAGTTTCCTGCTGTTTGCTGAAAAAGAGACAGGCGAGTAACTCTTGATCGCTATTCACTGCTCTTTCGATGAGGTTGTTCAAAAAAGTGAAGTTATATCCGGCAATGGCTTGGCTGCCACTGTGCGACAGGGAGCGTAGCAATTGGGCCGCTCTTTGTTCCAGAGCAATGGTTCGATCGGCGACCGCCCGTTCAAGTTGGGCGTCCCTGAACGAAGTGGTCTGCGAGTAGATAAAATAGCTGATGGTTGGAAAGAGCAGGCAGAGTACAACGATATTCATCAGGGCCAAATAGCCCTTGATTGGAATCAGGAAGCGGGGACCGGGTGGGGCAATAGTTGCTGTTTCTGCAGTGTTCGTTGTGCGTTCAGGCATGGTGAGAATCAGGTGTAGGTATTGAGCTGGGTTATCGCTTAGAAATGGAAGCGCAACTCAGCCCAGAAAGAGCGGCCCTCCATGGGGTAGTCGCCCGGGACATAGGCACCTTCCGGGGCAGCCGGGTTATAGGGGCTGGGAATTCGACCGTCCCCGTCAAAGAGGTTGCGCACAGCCAGGGCCAGGTCCCAGTGTCGGGCTATATTTTTTCGACGAAAGGTCAGGTTGACCATGTGGTAATCGTCAAGATCCTCACGGGGATCACCCAGTGCCCGGCGCCGGTCTGCGACCCAGTAATATTGGAGATCCAGAGAGTGCTCAGGGAGGAGTTGCCAGTGCGGGTTGAGATAGAACTGCATGCCGGGGGCTTCCGGCACCCTGGAATCAGTGGCCTTGATCGTTGAGTGTTGATAGGAAAAATTGGCATCCAGGTCCAGAGTTTCGGTGATACGCCACTTCATCTCCCATTCAAAGCCTCGGCCATCCTGTTCTCCGATGTTTGTGTAGGGTTTGGGCAAGGCGCCGAATGCCTCTATTATGCCGGTGGCCTCGTAGAGAAAGAAGTTCAGACCCATTTGCAGAGCGCTTGTCGGCTGGTAATCAAAGGCCAGCTCCAGGGTTTCGATTTCCTCAGGTCCCAGATCGGGGTTACCTACAACCTGGGGATTGTTTTTGACCCATTGTTCACCAAAGGATGGAGCGCGGAAGGCCTGACCATAGAGGAGTTTTGTCGTCAACTCCGGTGCGGTTTCCCAGACCAGGGCCAGGCGAGGGTTGGTGGTGGAACCGAAATCGGAATAATCGTCATAGCGAAGCCCGGCGGTGAGCTGCCAGCCTTGGGCAAAATACCATTCATCCTGAATCAGGCCGTAAAAG